>NZ_BAABGS010000001.1:0-1327 GCF_039541695.1 Chelativorans composti
GCCTTGCGAAGCCGTTCGTTCTCCTTCTGGAGATCCTTCAACTGCCGAAGCTGGTCACGGCTCATGCCGCCATATTGCTTGCGCCACCGGTAGAACGTCAGTTCGACAACGCCGATCTGGCGAACGGCATCCGCCATCGCCATGCCTTGGCCGCGCAAAACCTCAACCTGCCGCAACTTCGAGACAATCTCGTCGGGCTTGTGTCGCTTGTTTGCCATTGTGGTCCTCCTTCATGGTCAAAACCATACTTCAAGGTGGACCCGTTCAATGGGGGTGGATCAGGTGCCACAAAGCAGGCTCCGGATATTCTTTCGTTCACATCCATTTTTTCTGCCAAGAATGGCGTATACGGATATGGAGTTGCCCCATAAAAACCGGACAGGATCAGGTTTCTGTTTGACGGTTTAAGAACTCACGCGGCGACCGATACCCCAATGCCTTGTGCGGGTGAAGCGTGTTGTAATGCTCGAACCACAAAGGCAGTTGGGTAATGACGGTTTTGGCGTCCGGAAGGGGATTGACTGAGACGTAGTCACGCTTGAAGGTTTTGACGAATGCTTCAGCCATTCCGTTGGACTGCGGGCTGCGAACAGGTGTCGAGCAAGGCTCCATCCCGATATCGAGCAGCAGCGTTTTCGTATCCTTCGCAATAAAGCACGAGCCGTTGTCAGTCAGCCATTCTATGGGCTTTGGAAGGGTGTTGATGCGCCCGAAGCGATTTTCGACGGCGGTAATGACCAGGTCTTGAACATCCTCGCTCTTGATGCCTTCGGTAGTGGCGACATGTGCGATGGCTTCGCGATCACAGCAGTCCAGAGCAAAGGCAACGCGGACCTTCTCTCTGTTATCGCAACCGATCTCGAAGCCATCCGAGCACCAGCGTAGGTTTGACTGCTCCACAGCAACGCGGCCGTCGTGGCGGCGAGTGTCGATTGCACCCGTATGGCGTTGGAGAAGCAATCCATGCACCTTCATCACCCGGTAGACGCGCTTGACGTTTGGCCACGAGCGGCTCTCGCGCAAAGCGTTACGGCGCAGAATGGCATGAACCCGGCGGTATCCATAGGTCGGCATATCGGCGATGATCGCCTTGATTTCATTCACCAGGTCATCTTCCGCGAGCGGAGGTCGTCCACGGGCTTTGGAAGGAAGCTGCTTCGCCCGTTGCGCCATATTTGATCGGGCGACACCGAAAGCCTCGCATACAGCCGTCATCGGAAACTTCCCTTCGGCAACGACAGCGAGCGCAAGAGATGTTTTTTTGGGCCAGCAGCGATCTCAAGCGCCTCTTTGAGGATTTCGCCCTCCATCGTCTTCTTACCGAGCA
>NZ_BAABGS010000002.1:0-96226 GCF_039541695.1 Chelativorans composti
ATCCGCCATCGCCATGCCTTGGCCGCGCAAAACCTCAACCTGCCGAAGCTTCGTGACGATCTCGTCGGGCTTGTGTCGCTTGTTGGCCATTGTGGTCCTCCTTCAGGGTCAAAACCATACTTCAAGGTGGACCCGTTCAATGGGGGTGGATCAATAGGCATTACGGCAATCGCCAGCCTGTACTTTCCCGAGTGGATCCCGGCAGCGGCCCTTGCCGGCGCCATCTTCTATCTGCTGGCGGGCGTGCAGCACGTTCGGAACCACCCCACGACCGCGCCGGAAATCGCCGCGATGGTGTCCGACCTTGGCATTGCGGCAATCCTGATCGTCTATCTCTGCTCGCTGAGCTTTTGAGCACCAGAAACCATAAATAAATCTCTGACCGCGGCAGGCGGAACGCTTCCAGACGTAATGCCACCGCGGTCAGCATGCCTCATCACTCATAATGCCAATATCAATAATCCCTCATCAACGAGTTCGACAATTTGCTCGACAACTTCCTCAATCATCATTTTCAGATTACCACAATTGCCCATATTCAGATCTTCTTTACTCCATATCCAGTGAATCATCTCTGATATCTCCAACATTTCATTCAATAATGCTCAATAAATCACGTACATTAAATCACCTTTTTTTCTCCGTTTAGGCAAATAGATATACGCATGAATCGAGTCCGATTTAAAGATTTCTGAATAGCAATTATAATACCGGCGCTCCGCGACACCGTATTTCCAGCAACGACGCGCGCCACCTGCCCCCCCGATCGGCTCCAACGCATGCGTTGTCCGGCAGGCACTTGATTTCCCATGAAGTAAAACCCTGCCCGGCATGACGCCGGACAGGGCTTCTGTTCATTTCGGATCGTCGGCGTTCTCCTCGGTCGCCCTCTTGGCTTTCCGTGGAAGACGGCCTACCACTTCATACGCAGGCCCACCGTTGCCTTGACGGAATAGCTGTCGCCGAAGTTGTTCAGGCTCGTGGTGACAAGGCCCTCGCCGTAGACCGAGTACCGGTCGTTGTCCCAGTTGTAGGAACCGCCGACGCCGATCCCGCCCCAGAGACGGTCCTGCTTGTTCTCGAAGCTGACGCCTGAGACATCGACTTGCGTGCCATCCTTGAACTCATAGTACAGGTTGGCAATGCCGTAGACATGCGCGCGATCGAGCGTACCCTTGTCGTTCTGCCATGAGTTCTCGTGGTCGAGGGCAATGCCGATGCGTCCCTGCAGGCTCTCGCCACGGCCGAAGCTCACGTCAGCCCCAAAGACGTCTATGAAGTCATCGAACTTGACCTTCGCGAAGGACAATTGGGCCTGCGGGGTAACCGACCAGGTGGGATCGATGGCGATCCTCTGGCCCGCCTCGATTGAGAAGGCGTAGCCATGGCCATCGTTGTCCGAGGCCACCCGCAGACGGCCGCCGTCGATGCTGAGGTCGCTCCGGTGCCAGGTCACCTGGGCCTGCCCGTCGACATAGAAGCCACCATCACCGTACCAGGTCAGCGTGCCACCGACGCCGAAACCGTCGGTCCTGATCTTGCCGCTGCCGCCGTCGGCATTATAGGGCGAGCTGACGCTGGCCGCGCCGCGGGCATAGTGAACGCTGAGCCCGCCGATAAGGGTGCCGGCACCATTGTCCAGCAGCGCGGCATCGTAGCCCGCCTGCAGGCGGTAGGTGTTGTGGTCATAGTCCGCACGCGACGTCGAAACACGCGGCTCGATGTGATGGTGTGTCCCTTCCAGACGGACCCAGGCTCCACTGAGCTCAACGAACGAACCCGCTTCTTGGGCAGGCGCATAGGTGAGATCCGGCGCGTCGGCGCCCTGAACCATCAGCCGGTTGCCATTGCCCGCCCAGTAGCGGTTGCCCACGCGCTGCTGCAGCGTCGGCAGCGACGACAGGCCCAGGAGCAGCTGCGGATAGGCCTCGTAGACAGGATCGCCCGCCTGGTAGAGCGGCCCCTCCGGAATGCTCGGATTGCTGGGGTCCACCGGGCCGCCCGGTTCGCCGGGATCATCCGGATCGCCCGGGCCGTCCGGATCCTCCGGCTCGTCTATTGCGGTGAGGTTGGAACGCAGGTACCAGTTACCGTCGTTGGGTGAGGAAGGCGCTCCCTTGTGCAGCTTGTAGGCGTAGGCGCCGCCAACGACCGCGCCTTCTCCCTCATGGACGTAATCGCCGGCGAGGATGAACGTGCCGTCCGAGTCGCCCGTAACGTCGATGATCTTGATGCCTTCCGTGGTCACCGCGCCCGTGCCGCCCGCATTGGCCACCCGGACATAGGACGAGCCGCTCGTGCCGCCCTCGACGACCAGCATGTCGGTCGGCGAGCTGTCGTCCTGGAGCACCGTATCGAGATGATAGGTGCCGCCGTTGCCCACGAAATCCCCGCGCACGGTAAGGATGTCGCCCGTCGCGCCATCGTTGGAGTCGATGAGGCCGCCGTTGGTCACCGACCCCTCGACGAAGTAGGTGCCCGAGCCGCCACCGCGGATCTGGAAGGAACCAGTCCCGACGGTCGTGAGATTGGCGTCGACGGTGAAGGAGCTGCCGGCATCGAGTACGCCGCCGGAATAGACGAAAACGCCCGTCCCCTCGTCATAACCGGCTGACAGCGTGCCGCCTGCAACGGTGTAGGTGCCGTCATGGAAGTTGACGTTCTCCCAGTTGAGAAACTTTCCGTTGTCGATCCCGGAATAGCCTCCCCGGAACGTCAGGTTGTCGATCATCCCGTCGGCCGCGCTCATGTCGTCCCCGCCGTCGATGGACGGTATGCCGGAAAGATCGACCTGACCATTCAGCGTGAGCTCATCCGAGCCGTCTCCCATCTGGATGAGGCCGGAAATGTCCGCGCCCGCATTGATCTCGAGATGGGCATCGCCGGTTCCGTCATTGTAGGCAGCCACCGCGCCTGTGACCGACGCGCCGGCATCGATCAGCGTGTGGGATTTCGTTGCGCTATTGTCGAGATGTATGGCTGTCTGGTCTGACTCGATGCTGGTGAGCCCGCCGATCCCGACCTTCGCCACCCCGCTTTCAGGCGCCACCCCCGTCGTCCCCATGCCCATGCTGAGCGTGATGCCGGTGCCCTGGATAACGACGCCCCGTCCGGTGGTGTCGATGCTGCTGTCGCCGGCATAGGTGGCGGTGCCGCTCGAAATGCGATAGCCGTCGCCCGAGCTGGCGCTGCCGATCACGCCGTTGCGGCGCGGTGTCGTCTCGATCGAGAGCGTCTGCGCCGTGATCGTTCCGCCGGTCTGCGCGATGGCCACGCTGTCTTCGGCCAGGATGGTCAGGGCACCCCGACCTCCAGGTTCCCGCGGTGCGCCAGCGCGGTTGAGCCGCCGGGACGATCGTCCGTTTCTCCCAGGTGATGGATCGTCAGATTCCCGCCGAACGTGGCAACATTGTAGCTGCGGAAACCCTGGATATCCCGCGCCATCGAGAAGACATAGCCGTTGCCGGCCACGTGCAGCACACCGGTGGTGTCGACCTGCAGGCTGGCGGTGCCGCTGGTGCCGTAGCGGTAGGTCTCCAGGTCACCGCCCACATTGATCGTGCCGTTGTTGACATATACCGCGCGGCTGTTGGTGGAATTGTAGCTGACAGCAGTCAGGTTGCCCGCAGCATTGATGGTGCCGCCGCTGAGGACATGAATTGCGTGACGCGCACCGCCGCCCGTCTGGTAGATGAGGGCATCTACCGTTATGTTCATCGTGCCGTCAGTGACGACATTCATCACGGCAGTGGTTGAGGCGCCGCTGATGAGGGCGGTGTAGTTCTTGCCGTTATAGTTGTACGGCGTGGTCGTGCCCGGCGTAGTCGTGCCCGGCGTAGTCGCGTCGAAAGTACAGGTCGACCCGCCCGGCGCGTGATACATGGTGGCCGATGCGCTGCATGCCGCCCATGCGCCCGATGCAGGCAGGCAGACGCCGCAGGACACGAGGGCTGCCAGACGGATTCTCTTCAGCACGGAAGCTTGGCGGAACTGTTTCCCGCGCGATCCGACGAACCACTGTGTCTCTTGGTTCCGTTGAGTTTTTTGCAATTGCAGGGGTTCCTCAGACCCCCTGGGCGTTTTCCGGGCATGTTTGGCCGCCCCCATTGCGGCAGTCCTTCCCGTCTCGTTAAGCGCCCTTGGCTGCCGCTGTTCAGCAAACATGCCACCTCCGTTCGTTAGCTTGCTAAGCACGTCAGAGGCACAGAATATGTTAAAAATGTGATTGTTATAACTACTTCATACGAGAAAAATTTTTCATTTATCTCTGTGAGACGCTGATTTTTATGTGCTTTTTCCTTTTAACATCCTGTCATCGATCGACATTGAAGAAAATTCCCTGCCCATTTGTTGATAGTGTTTCTTCGCTTCGTTGGCGTTTTGCGTGTTAAGGGCCGCCTTGCCTTTGCCATTTTTCGTCCTGGACAAGGCAGAAAGGGAAGCGCCTATCGCATCCGAAGCAAGTCGGCATTGACTTGCTTCGGCCTGCAAGGTTCCGGGAAGCCGCGTGAGAAGATGGCGTGCGGCTGGAGAATGCCGAGTTAGAGGGCCCTCATGTGAAGCGAATGACCGGCCGCCCGCGGAGAGGTCAATCCTGCGGGGCCTGCACGGAGAACAGATCAGGCAGGAAGGGCCGGAACCGCCTGCTGTTCGACCGCGGCGTTCCCGCCAGGGGGGGTGCGCCCGGCGGGAACGGCTGGTTTGCTATGCCGCGCGGGCGGCCGCCTTGCGGGCCAGGCGCGCGCGGATGCTTTCGACGTCCGTGCGCGGCGTGGCCGCAAACAGCGTCTTCGTGTACTCGTGCTTCGGGTCGGAGAATACTTCGTCGCGCGTTCCGTATTCCACGCACTCGCCGAAGTACATCACCATCACCTCGTCCGAGATGTAGCGCACGACCGACAGGTCATGGCTGATGAAGACGTAGGTCAACCCGAATTCGTCCTGAAGGTCCGCGAGAAGGTTCAAGACCTGCGCCTGGACGGAAAGGTCGAGCGCCGAGACCGGCTCGTCCAGCACCAGGAGGCTTGGGTTGAGCATCAGCGCCCGCGCGATGGCGATGCGCTGCCGCTGGCCGCCCGAGAACATGTGCGGGTAGCGGTTGAAGTGTTCGGGGCCCAGGCCAACCTTCTTCAGCATCTCCATGGCCCTGTGGCGGCGCTCGGAAGCCGGAAGGTCATAGTTGATGACCAGCGGCTCCATCAGCACGTCGCCGATCTTCTGGCGCGGGTTGAGCGAGCCGTAGGGATTCTGGAACACGATCTGCACCTTGCGGCGCAGCTCCTTCGAGATCCCCTTGGAGATGTCGACCTGTTCGCCGTCGATGAAGATCTCACCGGAGGTCGGCGGGTCGATCATCGTGATCATGCGTGCGAGCGTGGACTTGCCGCAGCCGCTTTCGCCCACAATCGCCAGCGTCTTGCCCCGCTCCACCTTGAAGCTCACGCCCTTCACGGCCCGCACCACCTTTTCCTTGCGGAAGAAGTTTCCGGCGGTGCGATATTCGCGCACGAGGTTGCGCGCTTCGAGAACGATCTCACTCATGCGGTTTCTCCCTTCAGGACTTCGTCCTCGAAGTAGAAGTCCGAGATACTCGGAAGCCTGTCGCCGGTTGCCTTTTCCGGCAGCGCGGAGAGCAGCGCCCTGGTGTAGGGGTGCTTGGGCGCCTCGAAGAGGCTCAGCACGTCCGCCTCCTCGACGCGGCGTCCCTTGTACTGTACGGCCACGCGGTCGGCGGTCTCCGCCACCACGCCCATGTCATGCGTGATGAGGATCATCGCCATGCCCGTCTCCATCTGCAGATTGACCAGCAGGTCGAGGATCTGCTTCTGGATCGTCACGTCGAGCGCCGTCGTCGGCTCATCGGCGATCAGCAGCTTCGGGTTGCAGGCGAGCGCCATGGCGATCATCACGCGCTGGCACTGACCGCCGGACATCTGGTGCGGGAACGACCGCAATCGCTCCTCGGGCTGCGGAATGCCGACCATGTGCAACAGCTCGATCGTCCGCTTGCGCCGCCCCGCCCGGTCAAGGTTGGTGTGCTGCTTCAGCGTCTCCTCGATCTGGAAACCGATGGTGAAGCACGGATTGAGGCTGGCGATCGGCTCCTGGAAGATCATGCCGATTTCCTTGCCGATGATCTTGCGCCGTTCGGCCGGCTTCAGGTTCAGGATGTCCTTTCCGTCGAAGCGGATGTAGTCGGCGGTGACCGTTGCCGTCCAGGGCAGCAGGCCCATCACCGCGAGCATCGAGACCGACTTGCCCGAACCGGATTCGCCGACGATGGCCAGCACCTCGCCCCGGTCGACATGGAGCGAGATGTTGTCGACCGCCTTGAGCGGACCCGAAACGGTGTCGAACGTCACCGTGAGGTTCTTGATTTCGAGCAGAGCCATCGTCACGACCTCTTCAGCTTCGGATCGAGCGCGTCACGCAGCCCGTCGCCCATCAGGTTGATGGCCAGCACCGTGATCAGGATGGCGAGGCCCGGGAAGGTCACCACCCACCACGCGCGCAGCACGAACTCGCGCGCCTCGGCGAGCATGGTGCCCCATTCCGGCGTCGGCGGCTGCGCGCCCATGCCCAGAAAGCCCAGTGCAGCGGCATCGAGAATGGCGTTCGAGAACGACAGCGTTGCCTGCACGATGAGCGGCGCCGTGCAGTTCGGCAGGATCGTCCTGAACATCAGCCGCATGCGGCTCGCGCCTGCCACCTTCGCCGCCGTCACGTAGTCGCGTGTCTTCTCCGACATCACCGCCGCGCGGGTGAGACGCACGAAGTGCGGTTGCAGCACCAGCGCGATGGCGATCATGGCGTTGAGCAGGCCCGGACCTAGCACGGCAACCAGCACGAGAGCCAGCAGCAGCGAGGGGAAGGCCAGGATGATGTCCATCACACGCATGATGAACGTGTCGATGGGCCCGCGGAAGTATCCGGCGATGAGGCCCACAACGACGCCGACCGACACGGAGATCGTCACCACGACGAGACCGATGAACAGCGAGTAGCGCGCGCCGTAGATGAGGCGTGAGAGAATGTCGCGGCCGACCGCGTCCGTTCCCAGGATGTACGTCCAGCTGCCGCCCTCGACCCACGCCGGCGGTCTCAGGAAGGCGTCGCGCACCTGCAGGACCGGGTCGTGCGGGGCAATCAACGGGGCGAAGATCGCCACCAGCAGGATGATGAGGAAGGTGACCGCTCCAATGACTGCGCCGCGGTTCTGCCGGAAATAGTACCAGAACTCGGCCAGCATCGCGCGGCGGATTGCGGACGCGCTGTACTCGCCTTCGAGTGCGGCTGCCGGATCTGCGGTCTTGGTTTGATTGATAGCCATTTCCCGACCCGATACCTAGTGCCTGATTCTTGGATTGATGAGGCCGTAGAGCACGTCCACGAGCAGGTTCACGATCATGATGATGCCTGCGATCAGCAGCAGGCCGCCCTGCACGACCGTGTAGTCACGCCGGAACACGCTATCGACCATCCACTTGCCGATGCCCGGCCACGAAAAGATCGTTTCCGTAAGGATCGCGCCGGCCATCAGCACGCCGATCTGCAGGCCGATGGTGGTGACCACCGGAATGAGCGCGTTGCGCAGCGCGTGCAGGCCGATCACCCGCTGCGGCGGCAGGCCCTTGGCCCGCGCCGTGCGCACATAGTCCTCGCTCAGCACCTCAAGCATCGCCGAGCGCGTCTGCCGCGCAATCACCGCGAGCGGGATGGTGGCGAGCACGATGGTGGGCAGGATCAGGTGTGACACGGCCGACTTGAAGGCCCCGGCCTGACCGGACAGCAGGCTGTCGATCAGCATGAAACCGGTCACCGGCGGAAAGAAATAGAGCAGCGAGATGCGGCCCGAAACGGGCGTCCACTGCAGCACGCCGGAAAACAGGATGATGAGCAGCAGACCCCACCAGAAGATGGGCATGGAATAGCCGACCAGCGCGAAGCCCATCACCGACTGGTCAAACCAGGACCCGCGCTTCACGGCTGCGACGATGCCGAGCGGCACGCCGACCAGCACGGCCACCAGGATGGCGCAGATCGAAAGCTCAAGCGTTGCCGGGAAAAGGGAAAGGAACTCGTCAAGAACGGGACGGCGCGTGACGATGGAGTTCCCCAGATCGCCCCGCAGAACCCCGCCCAGATAATCGAGATACTGAACGATGATTGGCCGGTCAAACCCCAACTGATGGGACAGTTCCGCATGGCGCTCGGGCGAAATCACGCGTTCGCCGGCCAGCATCTGCACCGGATCGCCGGGGAGAATACGGATGAACGTGAAGGCAATGATCGAAACGCCTATGAATGTGGGAATAAGAACTGCAAGGCGCCGAAGTATGAACTGGAGCATGGCGCGACCGCTCTCCTTTTTTGGCCAGAAGAGCCATGTTGGCTAATGGCAGGAGCGCGCTCATGCCTGAGCGCGCCCCCGGTACTCTGGTCTGGATGTGTCTTACTCAGCCAGGTCGACGCCTTCGAAGGCGAAGTCACCCAGCGGGCTCTGGACGAAGCCGACGACTTCCTTCCGCATCGGGACGATGGCCACGGAATGGACCAGCGTGGCCCACGGAGCCTCGCGCTTGAACACGACCTGGGCCTCCTTGTAGAGGCGGGTGCGCTCTTCGACGTCTGTAACCTGCTTGGCCTGCATCACGAGGTTGTTGAACTCCTCGTTGCACCACTGGGCGCGGTTGTTGCCGCCCACGGCCTCGCAGCCGAGCAGGGTGTGCAGGAAGTTGTCCGGATCGCCGTTGTCACCGGTCCAGCCGAGCATCACGGCGCCGTCGCGGTCTTCAGCCTTCGAGCGCTCCAGATATTCGGCCCACTCGTAGCTGACGATCTCGGCGTTCACGCCGATCTTCTGGAAGTCGGACTGGATGATCTCCGCGGCACGGCGGGCATTCAGCATGTACGGACGGCTGACCGGCATCGCCCACAGCTTCATGCTGAGGTTGGAAACGCCGGCCTCCTCAAGCAGCTTCTTCGCCTGGTCGAGGTCGTAGGCGTCGTCCTCGATGTCATCATTGTACGACCACATCGTCGGCGGGATCGGGTTCTTCGCCGGAGTGGCCAGACCCTGGAACACGGCGTCAACAATGGCTTCCTTGTTGATCGCATGGTTCAGCGCCTTGCGGACCTTGACGTTGTCGAACGGCGCGACCTTCGTGTTGTAGGCGAGGTAGGCGACGTTCAG
This sequence comes from Chelativorans composti, assembly GCF_039541695.1. NCBI lineage: Bacteria > Pseudomonadati > Pseudomonadota > Alphaproteobacteria > Hyphomicrobiales > Phyllobacteriaceae > Chelativorans > Chelativorans composti. The sequence continues at coordinate 9,194 of NZ_BAABGS010000002.1, forward strand.
GCCCTCCTGCTCCATGACCTTCAGGTTCGGGTCGGCCTTCATCTCCTCCACGTCAGCCGCGTTCGGGAACGGCATCAGGTGGCACTCGCCGGCCTTCAACTTCTGGTAACGAACCGAGGCGTCGGGCGTGATCGCGAACACCAGGTCGTCGATCTTCTGCTTGCCGTTCCAGTAATCCGGGTTGGCCTTGTAGCGGATGACGGCATCCTGCTGGTAGGCGACGAACTGGAACGGGCCGGTACCGACCGGCTGCTGGTTCAGCAGCTGCATGTTGCCCTCGGCCTCGAGCTTGTCGAGGTATTCCTTCGACATGATCGAAGCGAACGGCATGGCGAGGCTGGCCAGGAACGGAGCCTCGGGACGCTTCAGCTTGAAGCGGACGGTCATGTCGTCGACCTTCTCGATGGACTCGATCAGGTCCGGCAGGCCCATGCCGACGAAGTACTCCCAGTTGGCGCCCGGAACGTAGGAGTGCCACGGATGATCCTTCTTCCACTGACGCTCGAAGGAGATGATGACGTCGTCAGCGTTGAAGTCGCGCGTCGGCGTGAAGAAGTCGGTCGTCTGGAACTTCACGCCCGGACGCAGCTTGAACGTGTATTCCAGGCCGTCCTCGGAGATCTCATAGTCCTCGGCGAGACCCGGAACAGTTTCGGTCGTGCCCGGCTTGAACTCCAGCAGGCGGTTGTAGACCGTGTGCGCGGCGGCATCGAACGTGGTGCCCGCGGTGTAGAGGCTCGGGTCGAAGCCCTCCGGAGAGCCTTCCGAGCAATACACAAAGGTCTTGGCTGCCGCTGCGCCGCTGATCATCGTCGCAGCGAGCAGAGCAGTTGCGAATGTGGCCGTGAGTTTCAACAGTACCTCCCTCAACGCCAGTAACTTTAACCGATTGTATTGGGTCATATAATCAGACTTCATCACAGGTACGCAAGCCACATAAATGTGTAATTCTTTGTAGGAGTTTCACCTCATAGGGGGAATTGATCCTTCGCACTGGACGCACGGACACAAAGCAAGTCACACTGGGGAACCGGAGCTCTGGAGAATTGGGAATCCCGCACAATGGCGGAAAACTGGATTACCGAAGTTCTGACATTCTGGTTCAAGGAGCTTGAACCGTCGAAGTGGTTTGCCCCCGATCCCGATGTGGACCAGCAGATTGCCACGCGGTTCAAAGATCTGTGGATGGCGCTGAGCGCCAACCCGCCTGCGGCCGCTACAACTGACCCGCGGGCGGCGCTTGCCGCCGTGATTGTCCTGGACCAGTTCCCGCGCAACATGTTCCGTGGCACGGCGCAGGCCTTCGTGACGGACGATCTCGCGCTCTTTCTTGCCCGGCAGGCTTTGGATGCCCGCCTGGACGAGAAGCTGGCGCCCGAAGAGCGCCTGTTCCTCTACATGCCGTTCCAGCATTCGGAAATCGCGGCCGTGCAGAGCCGATCGGTGGCGTTGTTCGAAAAGCTCGGGATGGAGGAGCCCCTGCGCTACGCGAAGGAGCATCGGGATATCGTCTACCGCTTCGGCCGTTTTCCGCACCGGAACAAGGTTCTCGGCCGCCACAGCACCGAAGCGGAACTGGAATTCATGGCCGGACACGCAGGCTTCGGACAGTAACCGCACAACCCGCCCTGGCCGGCGTGCTCTCCCGGCCGGCGCGTTATTGGAAAGATAACAACTTAAGAAGAAAACGCTCGGGGAGGTAACGTTGGTTCGATCCACCAGGAAGGATGGCGCGGCCGAGCGCCCGGAAGGGATGAAACGCAACAGAAAGACAGAACGTCAAGGCTCCCCGGACGAAATTGACCAAACGACGCCGGCGGCGCCCCCTGAGGAACACTCTTCTTTGACAACGGAAGCGGCGGGTGATTCGCCCGTGCCCGGCCCGGACAAAGCGAACTCGCTGGAGGAAGCCGAGGAATTGGACACGTCAGCCGGAGATACCGCTGGCGGGCAGTCCGGCGCATCGAATTCGCCGGGCAACCCGATCGGGTCTCGCCCGTGGCTCAGGAGCTATCCCGAAGGGATACCCCACGAGATCGGGCCCTTTGAACACGCCTCGATCGGCGACTTCATGGCCGACACCTGCCGACGCTACGCCGATCGGACGGCCTTCATCAGCCTGGGCAGGGAGCTCAGCTTCGGGAAGCTCGAAGAGATGTCGCGTCATCTCGCCGCCTGGTTCCTGTCGCTCGGCCTGAAAAAGGGCTCGCGCGTCGCGCTCATGATGCCGAACGTCCTCCAGTACCCGATTGCCCTCATGGCAGTGCTGCGGGCCGGGCTGGTGGTGGTCAACGTCAATCCGCTTTACACCGCGCCGGAACTCGCCCGCCAGCTCAAGGATGCCGGAGCCGAGGCGATCATCGTCCTGGAGAATTTTGCCGCCACGTTGCAGAGGACACTGCCGGAAACCTCCGTCCGGCATGTGGTTGTTGCGAGCATGGGCGATCTGCTGGGCCTCAAGGGCTTTGCGGTGAACTTCCTCCTGCGCCATGTCAAACGCATGATCCCCGCCTGGTCGATACCCGGCCACATGCCGTTCCGTCAGGCGTTGCGCCGCGGCGCGCGGCTCCCGTTCGATCCGCCGCCCGTCAGCCTCGATGACCTTGCCTTCCTGCAGTACACGGGTGGCACGACCGGCGTTGCCAAGGGAGCGATGCTGCTCCACCGCAACATCCTCGCCAACATGATGCAGAACACCGAATGGGTGCAGACCGCGTTCATTCGACGGCCGAAGCCGGACAATCTGTTCATGGTCTGCGCCCTGCCGCTCTATCACGTCTACGCCCTGACCGTGAACGCTCTGATGGGCATGCGGCTGGGCGCCACCAACCTGCTGATCGCCAACCCACGCGACATCCCGGGATTCATCCGCGAGCTCGCCAGGTATCCGTTCAACATCATTGTCGGGCTGAACACGCTGTTCAACGCGATGCTCAACAACCCCGACTTCCGGAATCTGAACTTCGGGAATCTGATCCTGACCCTGGGCGGCGGCATGGCCGTGCAGCCTACCGTGGCCGAACGCTGGAAACGGGTGACCGGCGGCACGATCCATGAGGGCTATGGCCTGTCCGAAACCTCGCCGGTCGTGGCCGCGAACCGGTTCTGCGACGACGAGTTCACCGGCACCATCGGCCTTCCGATCCCGTCGACCGACGTGAAGATCTGCGGCGAAGGGGGAGAGCCCCGCGGCTTCAACGCGGTCGGCGAGCTGTGCGTTAAGGGCCCCCAGGTCATGGCCGGCTACTGGCAGCACCCGGAGGAAACGGCGGCAGCGTTCACCCCAGACGGCTATTTCCGTACCGGCGACATGGCCGAGATGGACGAGCAGGGCTTCATCCGCATCGTTGACCGCAAGAAGGACATGATCATCGTTTCGGGCTTCAACGTCTATCCCAACGAGATCGAGGCGGTCGTTGCATCCCATCCTGGCGTGCTCGAAGCCGCCGTCATCGGCGTGCCGCACCGGCATTCCGGCGAGGTTCCCAAGGTCTTCGTCGTCCGCAAGGACCCGAACCTCACGGAGAGGGACATCCTCAACTACTGCCGCGAGCGGCTGACCGGATACAAGCGGCCCCGCTACGTGGAGTTCCGGGACTCGCTGCCGAAGTCCCCGGTCGGCAAGTTTCTGCGCAGGGAACTGAAGGAACAGCCCCTGCCGACAGGCGACGAACCCGACGACGAGGGCGAATAGGACCGGGTCCGGACAGGAGGAGGACAGGCGACCGCGTGTTCAACTGTCACCGGCGTTCACCCCTTCCGCAGGGCATGAATTCTCTGGACCAGGCCGGCCGTTGAGGAATCCCGGCCTAAGGCATCTTTCCTGCCCTCCACCACCGGCAGCAGCTCGGTCGCCAGTTCCTTGCCGAGCTCCACGCCCCACTGGTCGAACGCATTGATCCCGAACAGCGCGGCCTCGACAAAAACCCGGTGCTCGTAGAGCGCGACCAGCCGCCCGAGCGCGAACGGATCGAGCTTCCGGTAAAGGATCGTGACCGACGGGCGGTTGCCCGGGAACACCCGGTGCGGCGCAAGCCATTCTGCTTCCTCTTCGCTCATGCCCTTGGCGAGAAGCTGGGCCCTCGCCTCCTCCAGCGTCCGCCCCCGCATCAGTGCTTCCGCCTGGGCGAGGCAGTTGGCAACCAGCAGGTCGTGGTGGCGCCTGAGTTCCGGTTCGTGCCCCTCGGCCGCGACGATGAACTCCACCGGGATCACGTCCGTACCCTGATGGAGAAGCTGAAAGAAGGCGTGCTGGCCGTTGGTGCCCGGCTCACCCCAGACGATCGGCCCGGTCGGCGTTTCGACCGGAGAGCCGTCCAGCCGCACCCGCTTGCCGTTCGACTCCATGTCGAGCTGCTGCAGATACGCAGGCAGCCGCGCAAGCCGCTGGTCATAGGGGATGATCGCCCGCGAGGGATAGCCGCAGATCACCCGGTGCCAGAAGCCGACGAGGCCGAGCAGCACCGGCAGGTTCTGCCCGAACGGCGCCTCGCGGAAATGCTCGTCCATCCGCGCCGCCCCCGCCAGCATCTTGCGGAAATTCTCCGGTCCCACCGCGATCATCAACGGCAGGCCGATGGCCGACCAGACCGAATAGCGCCCGCCGACCCAGTCCCAGAAACCGAACACGCGCGACTGGTCGATGCCGAAGGCCGCCACCTTGTCGAGCGCCGTCGACACGGCTGCGAAATGCGCGCCCACCGCCTCCTCGCCAAGCTTCTCCGCGACCCACCGCCGTGCGGTCGCGGCATTCGTCATCGTCTCGACCGTCGTGAACGTCTTGGACGCCACGATGATGAGCGTAGTCTCCGGATCAAGCCGGGCCAGCGTGTCAGCAATGTGCGCCGCGTCGACATTCGACACGTAATGCAGCGCCGGCCCGTCATGGTAGGGCGCGAGCGCCAGCGTCGCCATGCACGGCCCCAGGTCGGAACCGCCGATGCCGATGTTCACCACATCGGTGAAGCGCTTGCCCGTGGCTCCCTTCAGCGACCCGGACCGGATGCCGCTGGCGAATTCCTCCATCGCGGCGAGAACCGCCTGCACGTCGGCCATCACGTCCCGGCCCTTGCAGTAGACCGGCCCGCCGGAATGGCGGAGCGCTGTGTGCAGCACGGCGCGATGTTCGGTGATGTTGATTTCCTCGCCCGCAAACATGGCGTCCCGCCGCCCGGCCACGCCTGCCGCCTCGGCGAGCTGCGCCAGCAGCCGCATCGTTTCGTCCGTTACCGCGCACTTGGAATAGTCGAGCGTGAGATCGTCAAGTGAAGCGGAGAAACGGCTGAAGCGCTGCGGATCGGTTCTGAAGGCCTCCCTGAGGTCGAACGAGTGAAACCGGCTCCGGTGTTCCCGTAAAGCTGCAAGTGCATCCGCATAAGCGATCATTCGTACCCTCACTGGCTTGCCGACAACAAATATCGAGACTGAAAACGTGATGCAGAAAATTCAACGAAAGACTCTTGAGAAATAGGGCCTTCATAAGACATCTGTGAAGGCTGTGCGCATCTTTTCTTGGGGGCGGATTTTCTTGTCCTCCACATATGGCCGCTCCCGTTCACCCATTCCTCCACAGATCCGCCGCCACGCCCGCGGCGCGCCGGCTAAAGCAACCAGTTTGCAAACCGTCATCCATGGATTAGCCTTGCTTCCCTATACAACAATGACGGTTGGAGACCTCGCAGATGGCAATGGTAATTGAAGGTGAGGAGCGGATTTCTGCGCCGATCGACGTGGTCTGGCGCGCTCTCAACGATCCGGAGATCCTGAAGGCTTGTATTCCGGGTTGCGAGAACCTCGAAAAGAAATCCGATACCGAGCTGGAAGCGACGGTGACCCTCAAGATCGGCCCCATCAAGGCCAAGTTCAACGGCTCCGTGGAGCTGTCGAACCTCAATCCGCCCTATTCCTACACGATCTCCGGCGAGGGCAAGGGAGGAATCGCCGGCTTCGCCAAGGGCAGCGCCGACGTGACGTTGAAGGAGGATGGCCCCGACACCACGATCCTCACTTACGCGGCCAAGGCCGATGTGGGCGGGAAGATGGCGCAGCTCGGATCGCGCCTGATCGAATCGACATCGAAGAAGCTTGCCGCCCAGTTCTTCGGCGACTTCAACACCCAGGTGAGCGGCGGCGCCTCTGCCGAGGAAGCGACAGCCTGAAGGCACCCCGGCACACCGCGGGCGTTCCTTTCGGCCTCATGGTGAGCCCGTGGGACCATGGGGCCGCCGGTCCCCGCCTGCTTCAACAAGCTCAGTACGCAGGGCGCGGCGAAACGCCTTACTCGAAAACGATTCTAGGTCCGCCCCCGGCGCCCGCCTGCGCCTTGAGCTGCGCCAGTACCTTCTCGGCGATCTCGCGGTAGACCCTGGCCTGCGCGCCGTCCGGATCGACGGCGACCACCGGCGTGCCGGCGTCCGACTTCTCGCGCACGTCCATTGTCAGCGGAACGCCGCCGAGGAACGGCACGCCGATACGCTCGGCCTCAGCCTTCGCGCCGCCATGGCCGAAAATGTCGTAGCGCTTGCCCGTGTCCGGCGCGATGAAATAGCTCATGTTCTCGACCACGCCGAGGATCGGCACCTCGACCTTGCGGAACATGTTGATGCCCTTACGCGCGTCGATCAGCGCCAGATCCTGCGGCGTCGAGACGATCACCGCGCCCGCCAGCGGCACCTGCTGCGCCATGGTGAGCTGTGCATCACCGGTGCCGGGCGGCATGTCGACGACCAGAACGTCGAGCGGCGCCCATTCCACGTCGCGCAGCATCTGCCTGAGCGCCGACATGACCATCGGCCCGCGCCAGACCATCGGCGTATCTTCCTCCACCAGGAAGCCCATCGACATGGCCTTTACGCCCCATGCCTCGATCGGCTGCATGGTGCGGCCGTCCGTCGTCACCGGCTTCTCCTTGACCCCAAGCAGCTTCTGCATGGACGGGCCGTAGATATCCGCGTCGAGAATGCCGACCTTCTGGCCCAGCGCGCGGAGCGCGATCGCCAGGTTGACCGCCGTGGTCGACTTGCCGACGCCCCCCTTGCCGCTCGCCACGGCGATGATCCAGCGCACGCCGTGAATTTCAGCCTTGGGCGGAATGGTCCCCGCTGCGGGGCCTGCCGGCCGCGACGACTGGGGGGCCGGTCGCGGTGCGGGCTGCGGGCGCGACCGCGGCGCCTCACCCATGCCGCCCTGCCGCTCGGCCGTCAGCGCCACCAGCGCGTTCGTCACGCCGGGGATGGACTTGACCGCCCGCTCCGCCGCCTCGCGCAGGGGCTCCAGCTCCTCGGCCCGCTCGGCGGGCACCGTGATGGAGAAGAATACCTTGCCGTCCGCGATGAAGATCTCGGACACCATGCCGAGCGAAACGATGTCATCCTTGAAGTCCGGACCCTTGATCGTGCTGAGCTTTTCGATGACGGCTTCACGCGTGACGGTCATTTGTCTTGCCTTCAGATTTCTTGGCCGCGAGGGAGCTTGCATTGCCCGGCTGGGCTCTGTGCTGGCCTCTATATGTTCGGGCACCGGCCGGCATTCAACCGGTGCTGAGGCCATGGCTTCATAGACCAGACTGCCCCGAGAACCAAGCATGTATGCGGTCACACCGCGCCCCGCCCTGCCCCGAGCGCGCCCAAGCCCTTTGAATTTTCAGGGATTTCCGCTCGATAGAAAACTGTTATAGATCATTCACCCGGAGGGAGACTGGGACGGATGGTCGAATGATCGACAAGTTGGAATATTTTCTTGTGCTCGCCCGCGAGCAGCATTTTGGCCGCGCCGCCGTGGAGCTTGGCGTGACGCAACCCACGCTGTCGGCTGCGATCAAGCAGCTGGAGGACCAGCTGGGTGTCATGCTCGTCAAGCGCGGCTCGCGTTTCCAGGAGCTGACGCCGGAGGGCCAGCGCGTGCTCGAATGGGCGCGCCGCATCGTCGGCGACGTACGCACCCTGCGCGAGGAAATGCGAACCGCCCGCCGTGGCCTTTCCGGCCATGTCCGCATTGCGGCCATTCCGACCGCGCTCGCCATGGTTCCCTCGATCACCACGCCCTTCCGCGGGAAACATCCGAACGTCACCTTTTCCGTGCGGTCCTGCACGTCCCTTCAAGTGTTGTCCCTGCTGGAAAACTTCGAGATCGATATCGGCATCACATACATTGAGGACGAACCGCTCGGCCGTGTGGTGACGGTCCCGCTGTACTCCGAACGCTACTGCCTCATCACCGCTGTCGGCAACCAGTTCTCCGACCGCGACCACGTCACCTGGTCCGAGGTGGCGGCGCTGCCCCTTTGCCTGCTGACGCCGGACATGCAGAACCGCCGCATCATCGACAAGCATCTGCGTGAGGCCGGCGCCATCGTGCAGCCGACGCTTGAGTCGAACTCGATGATCCTGCTCTTCTCCCACATCCGCACGGGCAAGTGGGCCTCCATCATGCCCATGAACCTGACCGAAGTGCTGGGGCTCGCCGAACCGATACGCGCCATTCCCATCACTGAACCGGACGTTAGCCACCGCGTCGGCGTGGTCGCACTGGAACGCGAGCCGCACACTCCCATGGTATCCGCCCTCCTCTACGAAGCCAGACTGGCGGCAGATCGGCTCCCCGCGCGGGTCTGATAGTTTTTTTCTATCAAGTCACGGATCTGCAATATTGATCATTACCGGCTTCCGGTATCTGATGGCTGGGGAAGCAGCTTTTAGGAGGAGGCATGCCGGCCAATACCGAGATTATCGCATCCGTCACCCCCATCATCGAACGGTGGAAGGACGAGGAAGGTCCGCTCCTTCCGATCCTGAACGGGATCCTGCGCGAGCTCGGTTATGTCCCCCGGGAGGCCATCCCTGTCATTGCTGATGCGCTGAACCTTACGCGTGCGGACGTGTATGGCGTTGTCTCCTTCTATCACGACTACCGGCAGGAGCCTCCCGGCCGGCACGTCCTGAAGCTTTGCCGCGCGGAAGCCTGCCAGGCTCTGGGCGGCGAAGCGGTGGCCGAAAAGCTGCAGAAGCTTCTGGGTGTCCGGTTCGGTGAAACCTCCATCGACGGCTCCGTGACTCTCGAGCCCGTCTATTGCCTTGGTCTTTGCGCCTGCGGTCCCTCCGCCATGCTGGATGGCGAGGTGATCGGCCGCCTTGACGACGACAAGGTGGCAGAGATTGCGGCGGAGGTCCGTTCCTGATGACCCTGAAGATCTACATTCCCCGCGACTCCGGCGCCATCGCGCTTGGCGCGAACGAGGTGGCGCGTGCCCTGAAGGCAGAGATCGCCGCCCGCGGCCTCGACGCCCGCATCATCCGCAACGGCTCTCGCGGCCTCTACTGGCTCGAGCCCATGATGGAGCTGGAGACGCCGGCCGGCCGCGTGGCCTTCGGCCCGGTCAAACCGTCCGACGTTCCTTCGATTCTTGAGCATCACCTTTCCTCCGGCGGCCTCCCCCCACATTCCCTAGACCTGGGCCGTCCGGAGGAACTTCCGTACCTGGCGCGGCAGACGCGCCTGACCTTTGCCCGTTGCGGCGTCATCGATCCGGTATCGCTTGAGGACTACGAGGCCCATGGCGGCCTGCGCGGTCTTCGCAATGCCCTGGCGATGACGCCTGAGCAGATCGTGGCCGAGGTCACGGAATCGGGCCTGCGCGGCCGGGGTGGCGCGGGCTTTCCCACCGGCATTAAGTGGAAGACGGTGCTGGAAGCTGCCGGTCCGCAGAAATACATCGTCTGCAACGCTGACGAGGGCGACTCCGGCACCTTCGCCGACCGCATGATCATGGAAGGCGATCCCTTCGTCCTCATCGAGGGCATGATCATCGCCGGCATCGCCGTCGGCGCCACGAAGGGCTACATCTACCTCCGCTCCGAATACCCGCATGCGGAAGTCACCCTCAACGAGGCCATCGGAGTCGCCCGCAAGGCCGGTCTGCTGGGCCCGAGCGTCCTTGGTTCCCGATATGCCTTCGACCTTCAAGTCCGCATGGGCGCGGGCGCCTATGTCTGCGGCGAGGAAACCGCCCTTCTCGATAGTCTGGAGGGCAAGCGCGGCATGGTCCGTGCCAAGCCGCCGCTCCCCGCCCATGTCGGCTTCCTCGGTCGCCCGACGGTGATCAACAACGTCATTTCGCTGGCTTCCGTCCCGATCATCCTCGACCGCGGTGCGGCCTTTTACCGGGACTTCGGCATGGGCCGCTCGCGCGGCACGATCCCGATCCAGCTCGCCGGCAATGTGAAATACGGGGGCCTGTTCGAGGCCGCCTTCGGCCTGACGCTCGGCGAGATCGTCGACGGCATTGGCGGCGGCACGGCCTCGGGCCGTCCGGTCCGTGCAGTGCAGGTGGGCGGCCCGCTGGGCGCCTATTTCCCGCGCGAGCTCTTCGACACGCCCTTCGACTACGAAGCTTTTGCCGCCAAGGATGGCCTGATCGGCCACGCCGGCATCGTCGTCTTCGACGACACGGTGGACATGCTGAAACAGGCCCGCTTCGCCATGGAATTCTGTGCGGTGGAATCCTGCGGCAAGTGCACGCCCTGCCGTATCGGCTCCACCCGTGGCGTCGAGGTGCTCGACCGCCTGGCCCAGAGCATTGAGCCGGAGCGCCAGCTGGAGATCGTGAAGGATCTCTGCAACACGATGAAGTTCGGATCTCTTTGCGCTCTTGGTGGTTTTACCCCATATCCGGTGATGAGCGCGATCACGCACTTCCCGGAAGATTTCCGCCCGGCGCCCGTGCGCCAGACCGCGGAATAGGAGATGCGCCATGTGCTTGGTAAATGAAATCGACTACGGCACGCCGGCCTCGAAGTCCGACCGTATGGTCACACTCGCCATCGATGGTCGCGAGGTCACTGTTCCGGAAGGAACATCCATCATGCGTGCGGCCCGCGAGGCGGGCATCGAAGTGCCCAAGCTATGCGCCAACGATATGGTGAAGGCCTTCGGCTCCTGCCGTCTCTGCCTTGTGGAGATCGACGGTCGCGCCGGCACGCCGGCTTCCTGCACCACCCCTGTTGCGGAAGGGTTGAAGGTTTTCACCACCACCGAGCGGGTCAACGCCATCCGCCGCGGTATCATGGAACTCTACATGTCGGACCATCCGGCGGATTGCCCCGCCTGCGCGGAGGGCGACTGCGAGATGGCCCGTATGGCGGAGAAGGTCGGCCTCACGGAAATCCGTTATGGCCGCGACGGCGAGAACCATGTTGTTCCGCGCATCCATGGCGACGTGAACCCGCATTTCCGCGAGCCGGATCTCTCGAACCCCTACTTCGCCTATGACCCGGCCAAGTGCATTGTCTGCTCGCTCTGCGTGCGCGCCTGCGCCGAGGTGCAGGGTACCTTCGCCCTGACCGTCGAGGGTCGCGGCTTCGAGAGCCGCATTGCCGCGAGCATGAACACCCCCTTCTTCGACTCCGAATGCGTGTCCTGCGGCGCCTGTGTGCAGGCCTGCCCGACCGGTGCGCTGCGCGAGAAATCGGTCATCGAGAAGGGCATGCCGGAATGGTCGGCCGTCACCACCTGCGCCTATTGCGGCGTCGGCTGCAGCTTCAAGGCCGAAATGCGCGGCGAGGAAGTCGTCCGCATGGTTCCCTACAAGGACGGCAAGGCCAACCACGGCCACTCCTGCGTCAAGGGCCGCTTCGCCTGGGGCTACACGAACCACAAGGATCGCATCCTGAACCCGATGATCCGCGAGAAGGTCACCGATCCTTGGCGCGAGGTGACCTGGGAAGAGGCATTTGCTCACATTGCGAAGGAATTCCGCCGCATCCAGTACCAGTACGGCCGCGGCGCCATCGGCGGCATCACCTCCTCCCGCTGCACCAATGAGGAGACCTACCTGGTCCAGAAACTGGTCCGCCAGGGCTTCGGCAACAACAACGTCGACACCTGCGCCCGCGTCTGCCATTCGCCCACGGGCTACGGCCTTCGCATGACCTACGGGACCTCCGCCGGTACGCAGGACTTTGACTCCGTCGATTACTCCGACGTGATCGTGATCATCGGCGCCAACCCCACCGATGCGCATCCGGTGTTCGGCTCCCGCATCAAGAAGCGCATCCGCGAGGGGGCCAGGCTAATCGTCATCGACCCGCGCCGGACAGACCTCGTCCGCAGCCCGCACGTGAAGGCCGACTATCACCTGGCCCTGCGCCCCGGCACCAACGTCGCCGTGCTCACCGCGCTGGCGCATGTGATCGTGTCCGAGGGCCTGGTCAACGAAGCCTTCGTGCGCGAGCGCTGCGACTGGGACGAGTTCCAGGACTGGGCCTCCTTCGTGCTGCAGCCCGAGAACAGCCCCGAGGCCGTCGAGAAGGTCTCCGGCGTCCCGGCCGAGATGATCCGTGCCGCCGCCCGCCTGTACGCCACCGGCGGCAACGCCGCCATCTACTACGGCCTCGGCGTCACCGAGCACAGCCAGGGCTCCACAGCCGTCATGGCCATCGCCAACCTCGCCATGGCGACGGGCAACATCGGCCGCCCGGGCGTCGGCGTGAACCCGCTGCGCGGCCAGAACAACGTGCAGGGTTCCTGCGACATGGGCTCGTTCCCGCACGAGTTCCCGGGCTACCGCCACGTCTCCGACGATGCGACCCGCGCAATCTACGAGGCCCTGTGGGGCGTGAAGCTCGACAGCGAGCCCGGCCTGCGCATCCCCAACATGCTGGATGCCGCCGTCGACGGCACCTTCAAGGGTATCTACATCCAGGGCGAAGACATCCTGCAGTCCGACCCCAATACCAAGCACGTGGCCGCTGGCCTCGCCGCCATGGAATGCGTGGTGGTCCAGGACCTGTTCCTGAACGAGACGGCCAACTATGCCCACGTCTTCCTGCCCGGCTCCACCTTCCTCGAAAAGGACGGCACTTTCACCAACGCCGAGCGCCGCATCAACCGCGTCCGCAAGGTGATGGAGCCAAAGTCCGGCTATGCCGACTGGGAGGTGACGCAAAAGCTTGCCCAAGCCATGGGCCTTGACTGGAACTACACCCATCCGTCCCAGATCATGGACGAGATCGCCGCGACCACGCCGAGCTTCGCCGGCGTGAGCTACGAGCTGCTTGACCGCGTCGGCTCCGTCCAGTGGCCCTGCAACGAGAAGGCTCCGCTCGGCACGCCGGTCATGCACGTCAACGGTTTCGTGCGCGGCAAGGGCCGCTTCATGCGGACGGCCTATGTCGCCACGGACGAGAAGGTCGGCCCGCGCTTCCCGTTGCTGCTGACCACCGGCCGTATCCTGTCCCAGTACAACGTCGGCGCTCAGACCCGCCGCACGGCCAACTCCATGTGGCATCCGGAAGATGTGCTGGAGATCCACCCGCACGATGCGGAGGATCGCGGCATCCGCGATGGCGACTATGTGAAGCTCGCGAGCCGCACGGGCGAAACCACCCTGAGGGCCAGGATCACCGACCGCGTGGCGCCGGGTGTGGTCTACACCACGTTCCACCACCCTGCGACCCAGGCCAACGTGGTGACGACCGAGTATTCCGACTGGGCAACCAACTGTCCGGAATACAAGGTCACGGCCGTTCAGGTCTCGCCGTCCAACGGCCCGACCGACTGGCAGCGCGACTATCGCGAGCACACGGAGAAGAGCCGCCGCATCATCTACGCAGAACCGGCCGAGTAAAAAGCCGGGGCGGAAGCGGTTGGGCAGGACGGTCATGATGAGCCGCAGGCACCGGAGTTTGCACGGTTGGGCGAGGGAGAAAGGGAAGATCTGGCCGTGACTTCCCCCCTCGCCACCTTCCCCCGCATCGCCCGCCGCCGCGACGGCATTCGCGAGGAACCCCGCACCCTTCCGGAGGAAGCGGCCGTCGCCTTTTCATATGGCGGCACCACCCATGCCGTGATGATGGCAACGCCGGCGGACCTCGAGGATTTCGCGCTGGGCTTCAGTCTCACCGAGGGTATCATCGCATCGCCGGATGAGATCGAAACCATCGATGTGCAGGATCTCGGCGTCGGTTTCGACGTGCAGATCCGGCTGAAAGACGCCGCCAACCACCGCTTCGAGGCCCGCCGCCGCCGTCTGGCGGGCCCCGTGGGCTGCGGTCTCTGCGGCATCGAATCCATCGAGGAGGCGATGCGCTCCGTCCCGTCGGTGCCGGGAACAGACGTCCGCCTCGCCCACGACCAGGTTGTCGCCGCCGTGCGCTTTCTCTCCGAGCGGCAGGTGCTCCACAAGGCAACGGGCGCGGTTCACGCCGCAGGACTCTACATGCCCGGCGAGGGCGTTGTCGCCGCCCGCGAGGATGTGGGCCGCCACAACGCGCTCGACAAGCTCGCCGGTGCCCTCGCCCGCATGAACGTGGCCGCGGGAACCGGCGCCGTCGTCATTACCAGCCGCGTCTCAGTGGAGATGGTGCAGAAATCTGCCGCCATCGGCGCGCCGGTCGTCATCGCCGTCTCCGCCCCGACCGCCCTTGCCGTGCGCACCGCGGAGACCGCCGGCATCACGCTGGTCGCCCTGGTTCGCGGCGAGGAGTATGATGTTTTCACCCATTCGGAACGCATAGGAGTGTCTGACCATGTCTCATCATGAGGGCCAGACGACGACCGACGAACGTCTCGTCTACATGGCGAATCAGATCGCGACCTTCTTCGAGACGCAGCCGGGAGAAAAGGCCGCTGCGGGCGTCGCGGATCACATCAACAGTTTCTGGGAACCGCGCATGCGCAAGCGCTTCCTGGAACTGGTCGAGAGCGGCAATGTCTCGCTGAAGCCCGCCGTCAAGGATGCAATCCCCCTTATCCGCCGCCCCCAGGACGCGGCCTGAGCCGGATGGCCGGTAGGGCAACGGTTTGAAGCTGATTTCGCGGGAATGCCGTAGGCTTGATGGCGCTGGCTGCCGTCTGGTCCTGTTCCGCAGCAAGCGGACGACCAATGAACCGCAGGGCAGCAGAACGACCGACAGGATTTGCGCACGCGCGCCCGCAGGCGGCCAATCGGAGGCTTAGTGCCGCCGCTTCGGACGCAGGCGCACGAGAATATCCACGTGGGCGATTTCCATGCCCTCGGGCGGCTCCGGCAGATTGGTCACCGACATGTTGCCATCGGGGATGTCAACCAGCCGCTCCTCGCCTTCATAGAAGAAGTGATGATGCTCGGAGGTATTCGTATCGAAATAGGTCCTCGAGCCCTCGACCGGCAGGATGCGCAGCATGCCCGCCTCGGTGAACTGGTGCAGAGTATTGTAGACGGTCGCAAGGGACACCTGGATACCGGCTGCCACCGCCTGCTCGTGCAGTTCCTCCGCCGAAACGTGGCGATGTTCTCCGCTTCCAAACAGAAGTCGGGCAAGGGCTATCCGCTGCCGCGTCGGCCGCAATCCGGCTTCGCGGACGCGGGCTTCCAGTTGGAAGATGTCCTGGTCGGTCAATTCGCTCAAGTCAGCCGCTTCCTTTGCTTGCTCCTTGGGGCGGCGCAAATGCTATGCCGCTTCCCTGATATATTCCGCGAGAATAATCCAATCAATAGCACGCGGAATGTTGATAAGTCGCGGTCATTTCTCCAGGAATTTGCGCTTCCGCGGTTTCCTACCGGAAAGAAGCTGTGATAGGGAGAATGAAAACATACCCCTGAGGCATCGGGTGTGAAGTGAGAAGGAATGATGGCGCAGAAGAAATCCAGCTACACCTATGAAGAGCTCCTAGCGTGTGCTCGCGGCGAATTGTTTGGCCCAGGCAATGCGCAGCTTCCCGCGCCTCCGATGCTGATGTTCGACCGGATCACGGAAGTGAGCGAGACCGGTGGCGAGTATGGAAAGGGCTATATCCGCGCCGAATTCGACATCAGGCCCGACCTCTGGTTCTTCCCCTGCCATTTCATCGGCGATCCGGTGATGCCCGGCTGCCTCGGCCTTGATGCCCTGTGGCAGCTGACCGGCTTCTTCCTGGGCTGGCTCGGTGAACCTGGCCGTGGCCGCGCCATTTCCACGGGTGAGGTCAAGTTCAGCGGCATGGTCACGCCGGCCACGAAGAAGGTCGAGTATGGCGTGGACTTCAAGCGCGTCATGCGCGGGCGCCTGGTGCTCGGCATCGCGGATGGATGGTTGAAAGCTGACGGCGAGACCATATACAAGGCTACCGACTTGCGGGTTGGCCTTTTCAGGCAGGATGCTTGATCGAGCCGCCTAACATTCAATTACGCGAGGGTGTCCTTCGGGGTGCCCAAGGAGAGACTATATGAGACGCGTCGTTGTCACGGGCCTCGGCATTGTTTCTTCCATTGGAAATAATGCCCAGGAAGTCACTGCATCCCTGCGCGAGGCAAAGTCCGGCATTTCCTTCTCGGAAGAGTTTGCAGAGCTTGGTTTCCGCTGCCAGGTCTGGGGCGAGCCAAATCTGGATCCGACGGAGCTGGTCGACCGCCGCGCCATGCGCTTCCTGTCCAAGGGAGCAGCCTGGAACCACATCGCCATGGAGCAGGCCATTGCCGACGCCGGCCTGACCGAAAAAGAAATCACCAGCGAGCGCACCGGTATCGTCATGGGCTCTGGCGGCCCATCCACCCGCGCGATCGTCGAGGCGGCCGACATCGTCCGCAAGAACAACAGCCCGAAGCGCATCGGCCCGTTTGCTGTGCCGAAGGCCATGTCCTCGACCGCTTCGGCCACACTTGCCACGTGGTTCAAGATCCACGGCGTGAACTATTCCATCTCGTCCGCCTGCGCGACGTCGTCACACTGCATCGGCAACGCCTACGAGCTGATCCAGTGGGGCAAGCAGGACCTGATCTTCGCTGGCGGCCACGAGGATCTGGACTGGACCATGTCCGATCTGTTCGACGCGATGGGTGCCATGTCCAGCAAGTATAATGACACGCCCGCCACGGCTTCGCGCGCCTATGACGTGTCGCGCGACGGTTTCGTCATTGCCGGCGGCGCCGGCGTCCTTGTCCTTGAGGAACTGGAGCATGCGAAGGCCCGCGGCGCCAGGATCTACGCCGAGGTGGTCGGCTATGGCGCGACGTCCGACGGCTACGACATGGTCGCGCCGTCCGGCGAAGGGGCGGTCCGCTGCATGCGTCAGGCTCTCTCCACGGTTCACGAGCCGATCGACTACATCAACACGCACGGCACCTCGACTCCCGTTGGCGACGCCGCCGAGATCAATGCCCTGCGTGAAGTCTTTGGCGACAATATCCCGCCTACGGCGTCCACCAAGTCCCTTACCGGACACTCTCTTGGTGCCGCCGGCGTTCAGGAAGCCATCTACTCCATCCTGCAGATGCAGGAGCGGTTCATCGCGGAAAGCGCGCACATTACGGAGCTCGACCCTGAGTTCGAGGGCGTGCCGATCGTTCGCAAGCGTATCGACAATGCGAAGATCGACACGGTTCTCTCCAACTCGTTCGGCTTCGGTGGCACCAACGCCACTCTGATCTTCCAGCGTTATAACGGCTAAGAGGAACCCTGCATGGAACTGTTGATGCAAGGCAAGCGCGGGGTGGTGATGGGAGTGGCCAACGACCACTCCATCGCTTGGGGGATTGCAAAGAAGCTTGCCGCCCACGGAGCTGAACTCGCGTTCACCTACCAGGGCGATGCCATTGGGCGTCGCGTGAAGCCGCTGGCCGCCCAGGTCGGTTCGGATTTCATCATGCCCTGCGATGTCGAAGACAGCGCCTCGATCGATGCCGTCTTCGCCGAGCTGAAGGAGCGGTGGGGAACCATCGACTTCCTGGTGCACGCCATCGGCTTCTCCGACCGCAACGAGCTTCGTGGTCTCTATGCCAACACCTCGAAGGAGAATTTCATCCGCACGATGGTGATCTCCTGCTACTCGTTCACGGAGGTCACCCGCAAGGCGGTGGAACTGATGCCCAATGGCGGCTCGGTACTGACGCTGACCTATGCAGGCTCCGTGCGCGTCATGCCGAACTACAACGTCATGGGCGTTGCCAAGGCCGGTCTCGAGGCGAGCGTTCGCTACCTCGCCAATGACTTCGGTCCGCGCGGCATCCGCGTGAACGCCATTTCGGCGGGCCCCGTCCGCACGCTTGCCGGTGCCGGCATTGCCGACGCGCGCCACATCTTCTCCTACCAGCAGCGCAACTCGCCCCTCCGCCGCAGCATCACCATTGACGATGTTGGCGGCTCCGCCCTTTACCTCCTGTCCGAGCTGGCGGCGGGTGTCACGGGCGAGATCCACTACGTGGACGCGGGCTACAACATCGTCTCGATGCCCGTGCTCGAGGAACTGAAGGCGAGCGGCGAGGCCCAGGAACGTGCCGAGGCGGCTGCTGCAGCCGCGGCGCTCTCCAACGCGAAGTAGCAGCCACATTCTGACGACGAAAAAGCCGCCCGTTGAGGCGGCTTTTTTGCATGTATGGACGACACCTGAAACAGCCCGGGAAAGCGGGGACCGTTCGCCCGTCTGAAATGGCTGTTGCCGCAGCCAGTCAAGCCCATTTTTCCTGTTTGCATCAGCCGGCTCGGCTCTTCTGCTTCTGCTCCCAACAGCCTGGCAACCTCGTACACGTGACAGTTGTTCTCTTAAACGTCAACAACCGTCTGGCATTACCTTAACGCCGTCCCCACAGCACCTTGTAGGTGTCATTCCGCCTGATCTCGCCGTGATCCGCAAAATGCTCCTTGAACACCGCCTCATAGGGCAGGCCGCGGTTGGCGACGAGGAACAGCCGCCCTCCCGGCTTGAGCGCCCCTGCGGCCACCCGGATCATGGCCTGACCGAGTTCCGGCTGCGCCGAGCGCGACTGGTGGAACGGCGGATTCATTACGATCGCATCGTAGCGCTCGGCAACCGGCTCGGTTGCCAGATCGTGCCAGAAGAAGCGGGCCGGCTTGCCCGGCGCCATGCGTGCGAAGTTCCGTTCGGCCGCGTCCAGCGACCGCTTGTGAGCCTCATAGAGGTCCACACCCGCGATCTCGTACTGTTTCGCGATCTCAACCGCGAGATACCCCCATCCGGCGCAGAAGTCGGCCACCCTGCCCGCCGACGCGACGAGTTTCTCCGGCAGACACTCGAGCAGAAGGCGGGATCCTTCGTCGATCCTCCCCTCGGAAAAACCACCGGATGCCGTCTCGAAACCTTCCGGCGTGAACAGGGGCTCGGGTCTCAGCTGCTCCAGAACGGATGTCGAGATCTCTTCGGGCCGCACGATCCAGAACACCACGCCGTGGTGCTTGGACATGTGGGCGGCAACCGGCACGACCCCCCCAATGCGCTTGGCGAAGCTTGGCGCGCCGTCCTTCTTGGTGCCTGCAGCCACGATCAACCCGCCGGGCTTCACCCGCGCCAGCGCCTCGCCGATGAGCCGTTCGTTCTCCCGCCGGTGACGGCTGAGCAGTACAAGGGCCAGGTCGAAACCGCCCTCGCCCGCCTCCGCGACAGTGCGGATGCCTGACCGCACAAGCGCAAGATGATCCGGACGGAAATCCTGTACCGCGACCACGTCCGCAGCGCTCTCATCCGGCATGCGGAAGCCAGCGGCACCGAGCACCAGCACGCGCTGTCCGGCCTGCGGCACGTCGAGGATTCCACGCTCGAAGGGGAACAGCAGTGTAGGCAAACCTTCGTTCATGATGAACTCCCGCATTTGTATCCCGTGAGATGGTTGAATCATGGGACGGTCCGCGACAGGCACGCGGGCATCTTCCGTCCGCAACGGTCCGACAGCCTCATATAGCAAAAGGGCGCGGAAGACCGCGCCCTCTGTCAGATCCTGCAGGCAAGATCAGCCCTGGGCGGCCTGATCTTCCTTCTTGTCCTTCTCGCGGACGATTTCCTTGCCAGTCTTCTGGTCCACGACCTTCATCGACAGGCGAACCTTGCCGCGCTCGTCGAAGCCCAGCAGCTTCACGAACACCTTGTCGCCTTCCTTGACGACGTCCGTGGTCTTCTGCACGCGCTCGCTGGAGAGCTGCGAGATATGGACCAGGCCGTCGCGCGGGCCGAAGAAGTTCACGAAGGCGCCGAAGTCGGCCGTCTTCACCACCGTTCCCTCGTAGATCTCGCCAACTTCCGGCTCGGCCACGATGGAGTGGATCCACTTGCGGGCCGCCTCGATCTCCTTCGCGTTGGAGGAGGCGATCTTCACCGTGCCGTCGTCCTCGATGTTGATCTTGGCACCGGTTTTCTCGACGATCTCGCGGATCACCTTGCCGCCCGTGCCGATCACGTCGCGGATCTTGTCGGTCGGGATCTGCATCACCTCGATGCGTGGCGCGAACTGGCCGAGTTCCGAACGGCTCTCGGTGATGGCCTTGGCCATCTCGTTCAGGATGTGCATGCGGCCTTCACGGGCCTGCTCGAGGGCGATCTTCATGATCTCCTCGGTGATGCCGGTGATCTTGATGTCCATCTGCAGCGAGGTGACGCCCTGGTCCGTACCGGCGACCTTGAAGTCCATGTCACCGAGGTGGTCCTCATCGCCCAGGATGTCGGACAGAACCGCAAAGCGGTCGCCTTCCTTGATGAGGCCCATGGCGATGCCGGCTACCGGCTTGGCGAGCGGCACGCCGGCGTCCATGAGGGCCAGCGAGGTACCGCAGACCGTCGCCATCGACGATGAACCGTTGGACTCGGTGATCTCGGAGACCACGCGGATCGTGTACGGGAACTGCTCCTGCGTCGGCAGCAGCGGATGGACTGCTCTCCATGCCAGCTTGCCGTGGCCGATCTCGCGGCGGCCCGGCGAACCGAGGCGACCGGCCTCGCCCACCGAGTACGGCGGGAAGTTGTAGTGCAGCATGAAGGTTTCTTTGTAGGTGCCGGTGAGCGAGTCGACGTACTGCTCGTCCTCGCCGGTGCCCAGCGTGGCCACCACCAGCGCCTGCGTTTCGCCGCGTGTGAACAGCGCGGAACCGTGCGTACGCGGCAGAACGCCGACCTCGGCGACGATCGGGCGGACCGTCTTCAGGTCGCGGCCGTCGATGCGCGTGCCGGTGTCGAGGATGTTCCAGCGGACGATCTTAGCCTGCAGGGCCTTGAACACCGTCGCGACCTGCTCGGCGTTCCACTTGCTCTCGGCCTCTTCGTCCTCGGGAAGGAAGATGGACTTCACCTTGGCCTTTGCAGCGTCGACGGCGGCATAGCGCTCCTGCTTGTCGACGATCTTGTAGGCGGCGCGCAAGTCATCCTCGATGACCTTGCGCATCTCGGCCTCGAGCTCGCTCAGGTCCTCGGGGAGGAACTCGCGCGGCTCCTTCGCCGCGACCTCGGCCAGCTTGATGATTGCGTCGATCACCGACTGGTAATGGCGGTGACCGAACATCACGGCGCCGAGCATCACGTCTTCCGGCAGCTGCTGGGCTTCCGACTCGACCATCAGCACGGCCTCGGACGTACCGGCCACGACGAGGTCAAGCTTCGATTCCTCCATCTCGTCGATATGCGGGTTCAGCACGTACTCGCCGTTGATGTAGCCCACGCGGGCAGCACCGATCGGGCCCATGAACGGCACGCCGGACAGCGTCAGCGCGGCCGAGGTGGCGACCATCGCCAGGATGTCCGGATCATTCTCCAGGTCGTGCTGGAGAACCGTCACGATGACCTGGGTCTCGTTCTTGTACCCTTCCACGAACAGCGGACGGATCGGGCGGTCGATGAGACGCGAGACCAGCGTCTCGTTCTCGGTCGGACGGCCCTCACGCTTGAAGTAACCGCCGGGGATCTTGCCGGCTGCAAACGACTTTTCCTGATAATTGACGGTCAGCGGGAAGAAGTCCTGGCCCGGCTTCGGCTCCTTGGCGGAGACGACGGTCGCCAGAACAACGGTCTCGCCGTAGGTCGCCAGAACGGCGCCATCGGCCTGCCTTGCGATCTTGCCCGTCTCGAGGATGAGCGGACGCCCACCCCATTCGATCTGTACTTTATGTTCCTTGAACATGTCTTGTCCTTACGTATTGGACTGCTGCCACCGTGGCGCAGCCCGTCTTCCAGTTCGCGGACCAGTCATGGGCAAGACAACAGGGAGCTTGTGCTGTTACGGCAAGCGACCTGCAATCCTGCCCCATGACCTATCCATTTCAGCCTCGCGTCGAACGCGAACTTCATTCTTGAAAGCGGGCCTTTCTGCGGAAAGGCCCGCTTTCAGTATTAGCGGCGCAGACCCAGCTTTTCGATCAAGGCCTGGTAGCGCGCCTCATCCTTCCTCTTCAGGTAGTCGAGGAGGCGGCGGCGCTGCGAAACGAGCTTCAGGAGGCCACGGCGGGAATGGTTGTCCTTCTTGTGGTCCTTGAAGTGCTCGGTCAGGTTCTTGATGCGCTCCGACAGGATGGCAACCTGCACCTCGGGCGAACCGGTGTCGCCGTTGGCGGTTGCAAAAGCCTGCAGGATCTCTTTCTTGCGCTCAGCAGTAATCGACATCGAAAGTCCTTTCTAATTACAGGAGGATAAAGCCGCCCATAGCCGAGATGTCGTCCAGCCAGGGTCGCAGGCCATGCACCATGCACGCCGATATCTGGCGCATATAGGCTATTGTGCAGCGATTTGCTACAAAAAACCGCGGGCGGACTGCGGATATTTCACTCCGCCACGGCTGTCTGGGCAATGACATGCTCCGGCGCGATGCGTGCCACGGGTATCCTGAAGATGCACTCCAGTCCGTTCGGATGGAAGTTGCGCTCTATCTCCGCTTCAAAGCTTCCCCCGAGCATCCGCTCGATGATTTCGGTGCCGAACCCCCTGCGATTGACCGGTTTGCGACGCGGACGGTTGACCTGTTCCCGCCAGATGAACACCAGCCGTTCGCCATCCATCGTCCAGGAGACATGGACGCTGCCGCCTGCCGAGGAAAACGCGCCATACTTGGACGCATTCGTGGCCAGTTCGTGGATCGCCAATCCGATCGTCTGGGCCGCCTGGTTCGCCAGACGGAAGGTCGGGCCGTCGAGGGACAGCCGTTCAGCTTCCTCGGGTCTGAAGGGCTCCACTTGCACCGTGATCAGCTCCCTGAGCTCCACGCCGGCGGCGCCTCCCGCGATCAGCAGGTCGGTCGAGCGCGCCAGGCCGTAGAGCCGTTTCTGGAAGGAGTCCAGGAAGGATGGCAGCGACCGCGCATGACGCGCGTTCTGCTTTGCCATCGACGAGACGACGGTCAGCTGGTTCTTGGCCCGATGGGCAACCTCCCGCATCAGCAGACGGATTTCGTTTTCCGCATGCTTGCGGTTCCTTGCGGCCTCCGCCAGGGCGCTTGAGACCGTGGTCATTTCCGCCACCGGATAGACATGGGCCATCACCGTCTCGCCGGAACCAACCCGCCGCGCATCCGCCGCAAGCTCGCGCATCGGGCGCGTAATCTGCCGGCCCACGAGCCAGGCGGTGATCGTTGCAATGGCGATGACGATGACGCTCCCGCCGAGCAGCAGCAGCAACGTCTTGCGCATGGGAGCCTCGATCACCGAGACCGGCGCCCAGACCACCACACGCCAGCCGCTGAAATTCGATTCATCCGTAACGATGAGGTAAGTCTCCTTGTCGCGCGGATTGGTGCTGGTTGCCAGCTGCATCGACCGCCCGCCGTCGATCGAGATGAAGAAGGGGCGACCGACGAGATCGGTCCCCGCGGTCGACGCCGCCACCCTGTTTTCCCTGTCCAGGAGCGTTACGTTCCAGCCCCCCCGCAGGCGGTGCTGCGACAGCGTCGAGGCCAGCGAATTCACTTCCTGGGTGAGGATCAGCAGCTTTGGTTCCTGGTTGGGCAGGAACACGGGCAGGATCACGTCGAACACCCACTTTCTCGACACCGGACCGAAGAAGATGTCCGAAATCGAGGTGGCTCGCGATGCCAGTGCCGCTTCGGCAAGATGCGGGTTGCCTGGCGGCCCGAGCGCCGTGCCATAGGGCACGAGCGTGTTCAGCAGCTGGTTGAAACGATTGTCCACTAGGGCGAGGTGCGAATTCGTGCCCTTCAGGGCATCCGTCGCACGCTTGTAGAAGTTCGGCATGTCCTGCTCAAGCAGCGTCGGCGACGAAGCCATGATACGCAGCGTCGTCATCACGCCGTTCAGCTCGCGGTCAACCGCCTCCGCTATGGATGCGGCCATACCCGCGGCCAGGGTGGCGGCGATCTCGCGCTGTGCGAGGTCGTTGCGCTTGATGAGCACCACCGAAATCCCGAGCGCCGGAATGATGATGGCAGCAATCAGCAGAGACAGGAAGACGCCAATGGGCTTGGGTCCCGCCCACCATGCAAGGAAGCGTTGGACAGACCGTCCCGGGGCCCAGCCCTCCCGATATGTTTGCTCGGCTCCTGCTTCCTGCATCGCACATCCAACCGGTTTCGCACATTAATGCAGAAACGACGGAACCGTTGCAATCAAAGCCCGCGTCACTTTGGCAAGTCGAGCAGAAATTTCAATGAGTTATCCGGAAAAAGACAATGATTTTCGACTATTGTACTGCTCCGTCACACCATTTCCCTCATGCTTGTCAGGAACATGACTGACGAAGACTGCTCATTTTCGGGCTGATCTCCATGCGAAAATGGCGCGAGAATTCTTCCCGCGCCACTGGAATGACTGTTACCGGTACGGATCTGCCGAGGCGGCGCCGTCAGGCCGAAAAGACCCTACGTGGTTTGAACATACCCTGCTCGATCACGCCGATGGCGAGCAGCCTGCCGCGAACGCTGGCCCAGGCCTCCGGAGCCTCGATCGGCGCGTTGCGTCCGCGAACAATGACGGGATTGCCCATGCGGACACGCTGGGCGGCATCCTCGTGCAGCGGCACTTCGGGAATGCCTTCCATGGCCGCCTCGGTGCCGAGCAGGTACTGGTCGAGGATTGCGAAGCGCTCCTCCTCGTCGGCAGCCTCGTTAGCCGCTTCGACGAGCGTGTCCAGCGCCACCATATGGTCTTCCGTGAAGGGATAGACCTCCGTCCGGCGCAGATCCGAAATGTAGCCGTAGCAACCGAGGTCACGGCCCATGTCACGCGCGAGCGACCGCACGTAGGTGCCCTTGCCGCACTCGACTTCCATCACCACGCGGTCAACATCCGGCACGTCCACGATATCGAGACGCAGGATTTCCACTTCGCGCGGTGCGATCTCGACCTCGGCGCCCTCCCGAGCAAGGTCGTAGGCCCGCTCGCCGTCGATCTTGATGGCCGAGAAGGTCGGCGGCACCTGCATGATCACGCCCGTGTACGTCGACAGCAGCGCCTCGATCTCCTCGCGCGTGGGCCGCTTGTCGGATGTCTTGGTGACGGACCCCTCCAGGTCATCGGTCGTCCGCTCCTCGCCCCACGTGATCGTGAACCGGTAGACCTTCACGCCATCCATCACGTAGGGAACGGTCTTGGTGGCATCGCCCAGGGCGATGGGAAGCAGGCCGGATGCCAGTGGATCGAGCGTGCCGGCATGGCCGGCCTTCTGCGCGCCGAAGAGCCACTTGATCTTGGAGACGGCATCCGTGGAGCCCATCTTGTAGGGCTTGTCCAGCACAATCCATCCGGAAACGGGCCTGCCTTTTTTCTTGCCTCTTCGCGCCATCAACGATCTCTTTCATTCACACGGGGCAGTCAGGCTTCCAGAACCCTGAACGGCCCCAACCTGTTTGTCTTTTTTCGCGGCTCTGCCCGAAAACCGGCAGCCGGCTTTCCGCGAACCGCCTCACGATAACCTTCCGAATGGCCTCCCGGTGCCCGAGCCGGGCAGCGCACGGGGCGGCATGTTTGCGGAAGATGGTGCTTCAGGAGAAATTACTCTTTTTCACCCTCGTCATCATCCTGGCCCAAATCCCTGGAGACTTCGGGCGACCGGAGCAGACGATCGATCTTGGCGAAATTGTCGAAGCTGGTGTCGATGCGGAACCGGAACTCCGGCATGTATTTCATCTGCTTGAGGTCTGCCGCCGCACGGCCGCGGATGAAGCGGGCCAGGCGGTTGAGAGCGGCCACCACCGCCTCCTTGTCGCCGCCGAGCGGCGACACGAAGGCCGTGGCGATCTTCAGATCCGGCGACATCCGCACTTCCGAAACGGAAATGACAACGCCCTCAAGCGCGGGATCCCGCAGCGTCTCACGCTGAAAGATCTGCGCAAGTGTATGGCGGACCTGTTCGCCTACGCGAAGCTGGCGCTGTGAAGGAGCGTTGGACATGGCGAATCTTCTTGAAAATCAGTGCCCACGGATGCCCCAACGGGCACCCGTGACGCAGACCAGTCTATCCCTGAAGCAGGCCGCCACCGCTGCCGGTGGCGGCTGGACACATCAAAGCGTGCGGGTGATGTGCTCGACGCGGAACGCCTCGATGATGTCGCCCACGCGGATGTCTTCGTAATTCTCGAAGGCCATGCCGCACTCCTGCCCCGCCGGCACTTCCGAGACTTCGTCCTTGAAGCGCTTGAGGGTCTTGAGCTTGCCTTCGTGAATGACGACGTTGTCGCGGATGAGGCGGACACCTGCGCCACGCTCGACCTTGCCTTCGGTGACGCGGCAGCCGGCGACCTTGCCCACCTTGGTGATGTTGAAGACCTCGAGGATCTCCGCATTGCCGAGGAAGGTCTCGCGCCGCTCCGGCGTCAGCAGGCCCGACATCGCCGCCTTGATATCATCAATAAGGTCATAGATGATGTTGTAGTAGCGGATTTCGATGCCGGCGCGCTCCGCCGCGTCACGCGCCTGCTTGTTGGCGCGGACGTTGAAGCCGATGATCGCCGCCCCTGCCGTCTCGGCCAGTGAGACGTCGCTCTCGGTAATGGCGCCCGCGGCCGAATGCACGATCCGCGCACGCACCTCGTCGGTGCCGAGCTTCTCGATCGCCGCGACGATCGCCTCCACCGAGCCCTGGACATCCGCCTTGACGATGAGCGGGAACTCCTTGAGACCGGCGCGCTGCAGCTGGGACATCATCTGTTCCAGCGAGCCGCGCTGGCCGGCCTGGCGGGCGACGGCGCGCTCGCGGGCCTTGCGCGTGCGATACTCGGAAATCTCGCGGGCACGGGCCTCCGAGTCGACCACCGCGAAGCGGTCGCCCGCCTGCGGCGTGCCCTGCAGGCCAAGTATCTCCACCGGCGTGGACGGGCCGGCGGCCTTGATCTGCTGGCCGCGGTCGTTGATGAGTGCGCGCACGCGGCCCCACTCGTTGCCGGCCACGATGATGTCGCCGGGGTGGAGCGTGCCCTTCTGCACCAGCGCCGTGGCAACGGGACCGCGACCGCGGTCGAGCTTCGCCTCGACGATGGCGCCTTCGGCCGTGCGGTTCGGGTTGGCCTTCAGCTCCAGAATTTCCGCCTGCAGCAGGATCGCCTCGAGCAGCTTGTCCAGGTTGATCTTCTTGAGCGCCGAAACCTCGACATCGAGGACATCGCCGCCCATGGACTCCACGAACACCTCGTGCTGGAGGAGCTCCGTGCGGACCTTCTGCGGATCGGCCTGAGGCTTGTCGATCTTGTTGATCGCCACGATGATCGGAACGCCGGCCGCCTTCGCGTGGTTGATGGATTCGACCGTCTGCGGCATCACGCTGTCGTCAGCGGCCACCACCAGCACGGCGATGTCCGTCACCTGAGCGCCGCGGGCGCGCATGGCAGTGAAGGCCTCGTGGCCGGGCGTGTCGATGAAGGTGATGAGCTGGCCGCTCTGCTCGATCTGATAAGCGCCGATATGCTGGGTGATGCCGCCAGCCTCGCCCCCGGCCACATTGGCATGGCGCAGGGCGTCGAGCAGCGACGTCTTACCGTGGTCGACGTGGCCCATGATCGTGACGACCGGGGGACGCGGAACCAGCGTGGACGGATCGTCCTCAATGTTGAACAGGCCTTCCTCCACATCGGATTCGGACACGCGCTTGACCGTGTGGCCGAAGTCGGTAGCCACGAGTTCCGCCGTGTCGGCGTCGATCACATCGCCGGGCTTGATGATCTGGCCCTGCTTCATGAAGTACTTGACCACGTCCACCACGCGCTCTGCCATGCGCTGGGCCAGCTCCTGAACCGTGATGGTCTCGGGCAGGACGACCTCGCGGACGACCTTCTCGCGCTGCTCCTGCTGCTGGGCGCGCTTAAACTTCTCCTGTCGGCGGCGCATCGCCGACAGCGAGCGGCTGCGGCCGCCTTCCTCATCCGACGTCAGAGCGGAGTTGAGCGTGAGCTTGCCGCGACGGCGGTCCTCCACGCCCTTCTTGACCGGACGGCTGACCGCTTCCTTGGCCGGGCCGCGGCGCGGATCGATCTCGTCGTCATCGTCGAGCAGCTTCTTGCCCGGCACCTTGGCGGCGGGCTTGGCCGGAGCGGCCTCTTCGGCGGGACGCACGGGACCACCGGCCGGACGACGCCCAGCATCGGCCGGTCGGGCACCCTCGGCGCGCTGAGCCTGCGGCTGCGGACGGCGCGCCTCGGCACCCCCCGTCTGCGCGGGGGCAGCGGCGGCGCGACGGGCTGCCTCTTCCTCAGCGCGGGCGCGGGCGTCGGCTTCCGCCTTCAGACGGGCCTCTTCCTCGGCCTGACGGCGCGCGGATTCCTCGGCCTCCCTGCGGCGGCGCTCTTCCTCTTCGGCGCGGCGCTTGGCTTCAAGCTCGGCGGCGCGGCGGCGTTCTTCAGCCTCACGCAGCTTGGAGTCCTGCAGAGCGCGGCGGCGAGCTTCGATCTCGCTCGGCGACAGCTCGTTCAGAACCACGCCGGTCCGCTGCTGCGGACGCGGGGTCTCGCGGCGCGGCTGCTGCTGCGCCTGCTGCGAAGCGGCAGGACGCGGCTTGGGTGCAGGCGCAGAAGGTTCCGGGCTGCCGTCGGGGCGCGAAAATTTGCGCTTCTTGGTTTCGACGACGACAGCCTTCGTGCGTCCATGCGAAAAACTCTGCCGCACAGTTCCCTGTTCGGGGCGCTTGAGCGTCAGCGTCTTCTTCGGATTGACGCCGAGCGTCTTGTCTTCACCAGTCTTACTATCAGTCATTCCCTATCCTCTGCGGCTCCCGCCGCGGCCGACGCCAGATTATCGTGACCTTCGCCCCGATATGCGGCAAGCATCTTCATGCGTTTCAGCGCTGCCTCGCCAGCGCCCTGGCCAAGCACCGCTGCATGTATCACATTTGTTGCCCCCATGGCCAAACTCATTTCCTCGGAGGAAAAAAGTTTGAACGCCGGCACCCGATGTCCGCAGGCATGGGCCACCGCCTTCCGAGCGGCAAGTATCTTGCGGACTCCGTCGGGCGATGCGTCAATCGCATGAACAACCGCGATTGCTTTACCGCTGCGCACGGCAGCATCCACTTTCGTCGCTCCCAATGCCACGGCTCCGGCCTTTCGCGCAAGACCAAGAGCGCCCAAAGTTGACGATACCATGAGAGAATCGACCATTTCGGCCAAATTCTCCGGCACGACAACCGGCGCTCTCAGCGCTTTTGCAAACAGGTTTCGGGCCGCGGCCTTCTCTACCAGGTGCCTTTCGGCAACAACCCAACAGCCACGTCCGGGCAGCTTGTGCTTGAGATCAGGAACGACCGTACCGTCGGGCCCCGCGACGAACCGGATCATTTCGTCCGGATCCCGCGTTTCCCGTGTCACTATACATGTGCGGTCGTTCATCTGATTTCGCAAGACCTGACGCTGCCCGAACCATCACTTATTCGTCCGACGCTGCGGCGACTGCGGCATCGGCCTCGTCGTACGAGCCCTCTTCGCCCTCATCGGCCGCACCGGCCTCTTCCTCGGAAATCCAGCCAGCCTTGACGCGGGCGAACACGATCATCTGCTCGGCTTCGGCGCGGGACACATCGAACTTCGACAGGACGCCCTCGATTACCTTGGTCTCGCCGTCCTTCCGCTCCTTCCAGCCGATCAGGTCGTCAGCCGAGTAGCCGGCGAAATCCTCGATGGTCTTGACGCCATCCTCGCCGAGAGCCACCAGCATGGCCGTGGTCATGCCGGGGATCTCCCGCAGCTCGTCCTGGACGCCCAGCTGCCTGCGGCGCTCGTCCAGCTCCGCCTCCTGGCGCTCCAGGAACTCCCGGGCACGGGTCTGGATCTCGGCGGCGATGTCCTCATCGAAACCGTCGATCGAGGAGATCTCGCTCGGCTCGACATAAGCCACTTCCTCGATGCTCGTAAAGCCCTCGGAGGCAAGCACCTGGCCGACCATCTCGTCGACGTCGAGAGCTTCCATGAAGAGCTTCGAGCGCTCGGTGAACTCCTTCTGGCGGCGCTGCGATTCCTCTTCTTCGGTCAGGATGTCGATATCCCAGCCGGTGATTTGCGAAGCAAGGCGCACGTTCTGGCCGCGGCGGCCGATGGCGAGCGACAACTGGTCGTTCGGAACCACCACCTCGATGCGCTCGGCATCCTCGTCGAGCACCACCTTGGACACCTCGGCCGGCTGCAGCGCGTTGACGATGAAGGTCGCCGGGTTCTCGTTCCACGGTATGATGTCGATCTTCTCGCCCTGCAGTTCGGCAACGACGGCCTGCACGCGGCTTCCGCGCATGCCCACGCAGGCGCCGACCGGGTCGATGGAGGAATCGTGGCTCACCACGGCGATCTTGGCGCGCGAGCCCGGATCGCGGGCGACCGACTTGATCTCGATGATGCCATCGTAGATCTCCGGCACTTCCATCGTGAACAGCTTCGCCATGAACTGCGGATGGGTGCGCGACAGGAAGATTTGCGGGCCACGCGGCTCGCGGCGCACGTCATAGATGTAGGCGCGCACGCGGTCGCCGTACTTGAACGTCTCGCGCGGGATCAGCTCGTCGCGGCGGATGATGCCCTCGCCACGGCCGAGGTCCACGATGACGTTGCCGTATTCGACGCGCTTCACCGTGCCGTTGACGATCTCGCCGATACGGTCCTTGAACTCCTCGTACTGCCGGTCACGCTCGGCCTCGCGCACCTTCTGCACGATCACCTGCTTGGCCGACTGCGCCGCGATACGGCCGAAGTCCATGGGCGGCAGCTGCTCGGCGATGAAATCGCCGATCTGCGCATCGGGATTGCGGCCGCGGGCCTCCTCGAGAGAGATCTGGCGCGCCGGCTCCTCGACAGTCTCGACCACCTCCATCAGGCGCTGCAGCTTCATCTCACCCGTCTGCGGGTTGATGTCGGCGCGGATGTTGGTCTCCTGGCCATAGCGCGAGCGCGCAGCCTTCTGGATCGCGTCTGCCATCGCCTGGAGGACGATGGTCTTGTCGATGGACTTCTCGCGCGCTACGGCTTCCGCAATCTGAAGAAGCTCAAGTCTGTTTGCGCTGACTGCCATTTCTATTCTCCCTTCGGGGTAGGCCGGCCGTCACCAGCCCTGCATGTAAGTCCTGTTTGAGATACCTCTGAAAGCCTGACCGGCATTCTGCACCTGCCACGGACCGGAGCGGTTCCAGGGAAAGGCTGAACCGGCTCCATCCGGAACCGCGAAAGCAGGTCAGTGCTCGGTTGCAGCATCCGTTTCGTCGCCATCCTCGCCGGACTTGCGCCCGCGCCGCGCGCGCTTTTCCTTCTTGAGCGCCTGCTTGATCAACGCATCGGTCAGAATGAGCTTTGCTGCTGACATAGCGTCGAAGGGGATAGAAACAAGCGGGTCCTCCCCCTCGTCAACCTTGTCGCGCTCGAACCGGATGCCGTTTTCCTCAACGGAAACCACCGCGCCGCGGAAACGCTTGCGGCCGGCCACAAGGATCGACGTCTCGATGCGCGCAAGGTGGCCGACGGCGTTGACGAAATCGTCCCGCCGCACCAGAGGCCGGTCGATGCCGGGCGACGACACCTCGAGCTGATACGACCCCTCGATCGGATCCTCCACGTCGAGCGCAGGCGACACCGCGAGACTTACCTGCTCGCAGTCGTCCACCGTCATCGTTCCGTCCGGGCGTTCCGCCATGATCTGCAGCGTCAGGCCGTCCTGCTGGAGCAGCTTGACTCGCACGAGCCTGTAGCCCACGGCATTGATGACCGGCGCAACGATGGCTGCAACGCGCGCCTCCAGGCCGGTTTCTTTGATGATGCGATCGTCCTGCATCGCAATGGGCACCTTTCTGCACGGCCGGCTAACAAAAAAGAGCGGGACCCGGGGGACCCACTCTTCGTCATAACGACCAAGAATTTGCGCCTTATATAACGCCAACGGGAGTTGCTTTCAAGCAAACTTTGCCCCGCTGGCAACCCGGCGCCCGACCACCCACCACATACACGCACCGCACGCCTCGACGCCCCGCCTGCGGACAGCATTTTGTGCGATGCACAATTGCATGGATGCGATGCCGAAACGGCACTGCTAAACGCAAGACACGCGTCCTATATAGAGGTCACAAGGATTGTGCATCGCACAAAACCCAGCCATCAGAGGAGCGAACGAGATGAAGAACAGGGCTTTCACGGTCGGCGGCTTTCTGGACACCGTAGCCAGCGCCATTGCAGTTTCCAACGCCGTACGCGAGAACCGTATGCCGCGCGCCAGTGATCTGGTCCGCCTTGGCATCAACCCCGGCCAGTTCAGCGGGATCAAGACCTACAGGAACTAAGGCTCCCTGAATTCTCCTGCCAGGAGCCGGGCCCCCAGGCTTCAAGCTTGACCGGCCCGCCGTAGCCAAAGGCTTCGCGCTTTCGCAAGGCTCCGGATTGCCAATTTCCTCCACCCGCAAGGGCCGCAACGGCCCTTGGGAGGGAAATTGAGCCGTCACCGGTCGGGACGGCGCACGAATGTCAGATAGGCAGGCGTTCTGCCTTCGCGCAATGCCTTGGCCTCGTATCGCGTACCGGGCCAGTTCTCATAGGGCTTTCGCCAGCTGTCCGCGCTATCGGCGATCCATTCAAAGGCGCCATGATCCCGGCAGTGGATCAGCGTCCAGTTCACATACGTATCGATGTCCGACGCGAACCGGAAAGTGCCGCCGGGCTTTAGCACCCGCGCGAACCGGTCCAGGTTTGTCTGGTTGACGAAGCGCCGCTTCCAGTGCCGCTTCTTCGGCCACGGATCCGGATAGAACAGGTCAATTCCGTCCAGACACGCATCCGGCAGCCAGTCGAGCAGCTGCGTGGCGTCGTCATCATAAAGCCGCAGATTGCCCGGAACGCGCTCGCCGAGCGCCGTCAGCAGCTTTGCCATCCCGTTGACGAAAGGCTCCACACCGATGAAGCCTGTGTCCGGCCTGCGCTCCAGGTGGGCGAGCAGATGCTCGCCGCCGCCGAAACCAATCTCCAGCCAGAACCGTTCCACCGGATCGCGGAACAGCACCCCCAGGTTCTCAGGCGCCTTTTCCTGCAAGTTGATCTTGAGCTGCGGCAGGACCGAACCCAGCGCCTCGCTCTGGTTCGGCCGCAGTCGCTTGCCGCGACGGCGGCCAAAGAAGGCCTCCGTGGCCCGTTCAGGATGGCTTTCGGCCATATCGTTCACTTTTTGAATGCTCTCTTCAGGAGCAGTTCAGGCGCCCTGAACTGCTCCGATAGTCTTTTGTTTTCGCAATTCGGTAAAGGGGCAATACCCCCGGCCGCGCTAGGCTGCCAGCGCGGTTGCCTGGCGCAGGGCCTTCACCAGATCGAGGCGTTCCCACGAGAACGACCCGTCCCTGCCCGGCTTGCGGCCGAAGTGACCATAGGCAGCCGTCTTGGCATAGATCGGCCGGTTGAGGTCCAGCTTTCTGCGGATGCCGGTCGGCGACAGGTCCATCACCTGCCGGATAGCCATCTCCACGGCTTCTTCCGAAACCTTGCCGGTTCCGTGCAAATCCACGTAGATCGACAGCGGCTGCGCCACGCCAATGGCGTAGGAGAGCTGGATCGTGCAGCGATCTGCGAGGCCCGCGGCAACCACGTTCTTGGCGAGATAGCGTGCGGCATAGGCCGCCGAGCGGTCCACCTTGGTGGTGTCCTTGCCGGAAAACGCGCCGCCGCCATGGGGCGCCGCGCCGCCATAGGTGTCCACGATGATCTTGCGGCCAGTCAGGCCCGCATCGCCATCCGGACCGCCGATGACGAACTTTCCGGTCGGATTGATGAACCAGCGGCAGTTGTCCGCAATTTTGAGCCCGCCGCTCGCGATGGCCTCGCGGATGTAGGGCTCAACAACCTCCCGCACTTTCTTGCTATCCCAGCTCTCGTCCAGATGCTGGGTCGACAGCACGATCTCCGTGACCTCGACCGGCTTGCCGTCCACGTAGCGGACGGTAACCTGGCTCTTGGCGTCCGGTCCGAGCTTGGCAACGTCACCGACACCCTTCTTCCGGGCCTCGGAAAGAAGCTGCAGGATGAGGTGCGCATAATAGATCGGCGCCGGCATGAGTTCAGGCGTTTCGCGGCAGGCGTAGCCGAACATGATTCCCTGATCGCCCGCCCCCTCCTGGCCCTGCTGGTCGGCAGCGCTGTCGACGCCCTGAGCGATGTGCTCCGACTGGCCGTGCAGGAGAACGTCGATCCGTACCTTCTTCCAGTGGAAGCCGGGCTGTTCATAACCGATGGCGCGAATAGCCTTGCGCGCCGTCGCGCGGAACTTGGCCGGATTGATGACCGGATGCCCCCGCTCGTCGTAGACGACGTTCCCGCTCTTGTCCTTCTTGAGAAGGCTGTTGGGAACGCGGACCTCACCTGCGATGATTACCCGGTTTGTCGTGGCCAGCGTTTCGCAGGCGACCCGAACCTTCCAGGGGTCCATCCCCTCTTTCTTCGCCTCACGGTAAACGAGATCGACGATCTCGTCGGAAATGCGATCGCAAACCTTGTCTGGATGACCCTCGGATACGGATTCGCTGGTGAAAAGATAGTTCCTGCGTGCCACGGGCTAACCCCTCTGAGAAAAAACGCAGCCGACAGTGTGTTTGAGTTTGTTACTCAACACAACAGCTTGAGGTCAAGAAAAAGTCAACTGCCAGAACGGCGGAAGCCCCCCAACTTCCGTGTGACCGCCGTGTGAGCGCCGCGTCACTCTTCAGAGGAAGGCTCGGCGGCGAGGGCTTTCACCAGTTCGAGAATCTTGCGGCGAACCTTGGGGTCGGAAATCCGCGCAAACGCGCGATTGAGCTGAATTCCCTCAGAGGTGTTGAGGAAATCGGCTACGTAGGGTGTCCCCTCCTCGGCCGCCTTGGGCATGCGCTCATCGACGCCTTCGGGCGCGCCCTCGAAGAAGAACGACACAGGGGTGTTGAGCACCGATGCGATCGCCTGCAGGCGGCTGGCGCCGACCCTGTTTGTCCCCTTCTCGTACTTCTGGATTTGCTGGAACGTGATGCCGAGACTTTCGCCCAACCGCTCCTGGCTCAGTCCGAGCATGTTGCGGCGCAGCCGGATCCGACTGCCCACATGCACGTCGATAGGATTCGGATTCTTTTTTGCCATTTTGTTTATACCATAAGTCGTTTGGGACTATCCCGACCGGGACTCTACGAAATCCTGCACCACAACCGTGCAGGCCAGGAAGGTGACTGCGTTAAGGCCAATAACGACGGCTCAATAACAGCAAGCATTTTCAGCGCAGACAATCCCCTGATGATAAACAAAGTTTGTTTTGCAAGCTAAGTTTCAAAACAGAATCAATAATCATCATTTCCTCAGGATTCGCTCTCAAAGATGTCCTCCCTTGCCGCAGGCACCGCCCGCATCCCGTGTATAGGGAATTTTAGCATCACTAAAATAGCAACCATAGGTCGCTACGTCGAGAGTGTTGTTCGCGAAATGATGGGGCTCAGCGTATTCTTATGACGAAAGCCGCCGGATAGGCGGCATTGTCTACCCGGCGGCCGAAACTGGGGATGTATTCTTATGTGAATGGTACAACCCAGGGATGAGGTCGTACCAGTCCGTCAGATCGTATCCGCGTTGCTGAGGCCTTCCGGCTGGCTGGGCGCCTTGGGCAGGCGCCTGCGTCGGTCGGCGGACCGCACGATGCGAACGCGCTTCACGCGACGCGGATCCGCTTCCAGGATATGGAACTCGTAGCCCGGGACGGCGGTCACGACCTCACCGCGTGTCGGCACGCGGCCCAGCGTGTTGAAGATCATGCCCCCGATGGTGTCGACTTCCTCGGAATGCTCGTCGGCGCGGAAGTCCCCGCCGATGACGGCCGCGACCTCGTCGATCTCGGCCCGGGCATCGACAACGAACACGCCGTCGCTGATCTGTTCGATCAGCGGCTCGTCCTCGTCATGCTCGTCCTCGATGTCGCCGACAACCATCTCCACGATGTCTTCCAGCGAGACGAGTCCGTCCGTTCCGCCGTATTCGTCAATGACCAGCGCCATCTGGATGCGGCTCGCCTGCATACGGGCCATCAGGTCGGCCGCCAGCATGGACGGCGGCACGAACAGCAGCGGCCGCATCAGCTCGAGCTCGCCGATAGTCTTGTTGAGGTCAACGTTCTGGAGTTGCAGCACCTGCCCGCTCTCGTCACCGCCGGCCGGCCGGGCGGCGCGGGCGATGTAGGCCAGCACGTCCTGGATGTGGACCATGCCGCGCGGATCGTCGAGCGACTCCACATAGACGGGCATGCGCGAATGCGCGCAGCGCTCGAACACGCGGATCAGCTCGCCCAGCGTCGTGTTGATTTCGACCGCTTCGATCTCCGCGCGCGGAACCATCACGTCCTCGACGCGGACTTTCCGCAGGTGAAGGATGTTTTGCAGCATTGCCTGTTCGGCAGGCGTCACTTCGCCGTGCTCGCTTGCAATGGTGCGAACGAGGTCCGTGCCGGAATGGCTGCGCCTCAGGCCCAGCAGTTCTCCGATCCTCTGCAAGAGCGACGTTCGAGGAACGTCATCGTCGGAATAGCGTCTCGGTCGACTCTGCCCCTCGCCATCGGAGGGAGTTGCTGCATCACCGCCCGAGGCGGATGCAACAGCTATGGAAGAACTCTCTGTCATCGTCTTTCAGTTAGTTGACCACTTGAAAATTAGTCATAAGGGTCGCTGATCGCAAGACCCTGGAGGATTATTCTCTCCAGACCTTCCATCTCCTCGGCCTCTTCCGGCTCGATGTGGTCATAGCCTGCGAGGTGCAGAAACCCGTGCACGATCAGGTGCGTGAGGTGATGCTCGAACGGTTTTCCCTCAGCTTGGGCCTCGCGAACGATCGTCTCATAAGCGAGCGCGATATCCCCCAAATGTGGCGGAATCCCGGGGAATGGCGCGTCTTCGGGCCCGGGGAACGACAGCACGTTGGTGGACTTGTCCTTGTTGCGAAACCGCGCATTGAGGTCCCGTATCGTCTCGTCGTCGGTGAACAGGATGCTCACCGTCTGTCCGGGCTCGAGGTCACCCACCTGGGCGAAGGAAGCCTCGATGGCCCTCTGTGCGAGATCTTGAAGCGCATCCTCGGAAGGCCAGTCGCCGCCCTCCACGCTGATCTGGAGGTCGATTGCCGGTGTGGCGTCAGTCGAATTGTCAGGCATTCTTCTTGTCTTGATCGCGTTTGCGATCCTTCCTGTCATAGGCGTCCACGATCGCCGCGACCAGCGGATGCCTGATCACGTCCTTCTCGCTGAACCTTACCGTTACGATACCGGGAACTTCCTTCAGCACTTCCAGGGCTTCGACGAGGCCGGACTTGATGTTTGCCGGCAGGTCGATCTGGCTCGGGTCTCCCGTCACGATCATCCGGCTGTTCTCGCCGAGACGCGTAAGAAACATCTTCATCTGCATGGGCGTCGTGTTCTGGGCCTCGTCGAGGATCACGACGGAATTGGCGAGCGTCCGCCCGCGCATGAAGGCGAGCGGCGCCACCTCGATGACGTCCGCAGCGAGCGCCCGCTCCACCTTGTCGGCCGGCATCATTTCATAAAGCGCGTCATAGAGCGGTCGCAGGTACGGATCGACCTTCTCCCGCATGTCGCCCGGCAGGAAGCCGAGCCGCTCGCCGGCCTCCACTGCCGGGCGCGACAGGACAATGCGCTCCACCATGCCGCGCTCGAGCAGCATGGCCGCATAGGCAACCGCGAGGAACGTCTTGCCCGTACCCGCCGGGCCGATGCCGAACACGAGCTCGGACCGTTCCAATGCGCGGATATAGGCGTCCTGATTGCCGGACCGGGCGTAGATCGTGCGCTTGCGCGTCGAGATTTGGGCCGCCGCGATCTTCGCCTTGTTCTCGAGCGTGGGCAGGCTCAGCTGATCGTCCGACGCCTGCACGAGGCGCAGCGCGCCATCCACGTCCGAAGCCGTCAACGATGCCCCGCCCTTCACCAGGCCATAAAGATAGTCCAGCGCCCGGCGCGCATGTTCCGCGGCCGTGTGCTCGCCCTTGATGGAAACCTGGTTGCCCTTGGAATGAATGCTCACACCAAGCTTCTGCTCGACTCGAGCCAGGTTCTCGTCGAAGGGACCATAGAGTGCGCCCGCGTCCTTGTTGCTGTCGAAGGTCAGAACGAGATGCGCAATATCCGAAGCACCGGAAGAAACGCTACCTGGGTCCGTGCGGCTGCTCAAACGAGCTCCTCCCTCATGAGCTTGCCATCCCAGCGGATTCCGCCAGCAGACTGTGAGGACCCGCTTTGGCTATTCGTACCCTAACAATGTCACCGATGTCACCAAGTTCCGAGTCGATAACCACCGCTTGCAACCAGGGCGAGCGCCCGACCACCTGCCCCGGCAGGCGGCCCGGCTTCTCGATCAGGACGTCCATCTCGAGGCCGACGCGACTGGTGGCGAAGGCCTGCTGCTGCTCGTTGAGCAGCGCCTGCAGACGCTGCAGACGCTCGTCCTTCACATGCTCCTCGACATGGTTGTCCATGGCCGCGCCCGGCGTGCCCGGGCGGGGAGAATACTTGAACGAGAAGGCCTGCGCATAGTTGACCTCGCGCACGATCCGCATCGTCTCCTCGAAATCCTCGTCCGTCTCGCCGGGGAAGCCGACGATGAAATCGCCCGACATCGCGATGTCCGGCCGCGCTTTGCGGATGCGTTCAATGAGCCGCAGGTAGTCCGCCGCCGTGTGCCGGCGGTTCATGGCCTTGAGGATACGGTCCGAACCCGCCTGCACCGGCAGATGCAGATAGGGCATCAGCTGCGGCAGGTCGCGGTGCGCCGCGATCAGCGAATCCGTCATGTCACGCGGGTGGCTGGTGGTGTAGCGCAGGCGCGCCAGCCCCGGCATTTCCGCGAGCCGGAACAGGAGCTCGCCCAGGCCCCATTCCTTGCCGTCCGGGCCTTCGCCGTGCCAGGCATTGACGTTCTGGCCGAGCAGCGTCACCTCGCGCACGCCCGCCTCGGCGAGCCGCTCGGCTTCCGCGAGGATCTGGCTCACCGGTCGGGAGATTTCCGCGCCGCGCGTATAGGGCACCACGCAGAAGGTGCAGAACTTGTCGCAGCCCTCCTGCACCGTCAGGAAGGCGGTCACACCGCGGTGCCGCACCGCCGCCTTCTCCGGCTGCGGCAGATGCTCGAACTTGTCCTCGATCGCATACTCAGTCTCGACGACCTTCTCGCCGGACCGCGCCCGCTTCACCACGGATGGCAGCCGGTGATAGGACTGCGGCCCTACCACGAGATCCACGGCCGGAGCCCGGCGGATGATCTCCTGACCTTCCGCCTGCGCCACGCAGCCGGTCACGCCAATGAGCAGCTCCTGCCCGTTGGCCGCCTTCTCTTCCTTGAGCTTGCGGATGCGCCCGAGCTCGGAATAGACCTTCTCCGCCGCCTTTTCGCGGATATGGCAGGTGTTCAGCAGAACGAGATCTGCCTCCTCCATGTTGTCCGTGAGGCGATAGCCGTCCGCGGCCAGCGCGTCCGTCATGAGCTGGGAATCGTAGACGTTCATCTGGCAGCCGTAGGTCTTCATGAAGACCTTCTTGGTCGCGGCGGGAGCCTCCGCCTGCGCCGAAGATGCTGGGCTGATCGGTTGTTCGAGCGCGATATTCTGTTCCATGAGCGCCTAACTAATCCATTTTGCGGCCGATTGGAAATATTTGCACCCGCC
Source organism: Chelativorans composti (assembly GCF_039541695.1). Taxonomy (NCBI): domain Bacteria; kingdom Pseudomonadati; phylum Pseudomonadota; class Alphaproteobacteria; order Hyphomicrobiales; family Phyllobacteriaceae; genus Chelativorans; species Chelativorans composti. The sequence continues at coordinate 48,972 of NZ_BAABGS010000002.1, forward strand.
TGGCGCGAGAAAATTGCCGTCTGTGGCGTTTCAGCCCGGTCGCTGCCGCTCCGCCACCACCTATGGCTTGCGCAAGGTGGAAACCAGCATGTCGCGCACCCGCTGCTCGGCGAGCCGAGCAATCTCCTTGCGGTCCGCGTCGGCGGAAAACTCGATCGGCTCACCGAACACCACTTCGACCTCCAGCCCGCCCTTCCTCAGCACCTGCAGGAGATGCGGCACGAAATCCTCGTCGCCGATCCAGGCCACCTCGCGCCGCTCCATCCGGTCGAGCCGCAACCCTCGCCGGGCCAGATAGGCGATCGCCACCGGCTGCACCATGACGGTCTCCTGGCTGTCGTTCATGGCGAGCTTGGCAGCGGCGAACAGCGTACTCTTGAATGGAAGCACACGGTTACCGTCGCCGGTCGTGCCCTCCGCGAACAGCACCATCGGATCGCCGTTCGACAGGCGCGTGGCGATCTCCTTCGCCTGTTCGGGCGAGGCCCGGCGCCGCTCGCGCTCGACGAACACCGACCGCTGCAGCCTGGCGAACGTCCCCATGATCGGCCAGCTTGCGATTTCAGCCTTGGCGATGAAATGAACGCCCGTGATCGAGCCCAGGACCAGAATGTCCGACCACGAGACATGATTGGACGCCATCATCACGCGTCCACCCCGCGCGGGCTCGCCCACGGTCCTTACCCTCACCCCCATCACCTTCAGGGTACACCGGTGCCAGAGCTGGGGAATCCAGCGATCGCTCCACCAGCCCGTGCGCAGCGCAATGCTTTGCGCCAGCATCATCGGCCCGGTGTAGGCGGCAACAAGCAGAATTTTCCCAGCGACCCGCAACTTGCCGATCATGGATTGGTCAACCTGTCCGATCCCATCGCATCACGAGGGCATTTGTGGGCGCCGCCCCTGGGTTGGCATAATAGGCCGGCCGGAATCCTACCTGCTGGAACCCGAGCCGCCGGTAGAGCACCAGCGCGGGCCCATTGGTCTCGTCCACTTCGAGAAACAGGCTTTCCACCCGCTCCGCGTGGAGATGTCTCAGCACCGCCTCCATCAGCGTATGGCCGAGTCGGCGGCGCCGAAGCTTGCGCGGAACCACGATGGTGAGGATCTCCCCCTCGCCCGCCACATGCCGCGCCAGCACAAACCCGCACAACGGGCCGTCGGGCACGCCCTCCTCAACCGCGGCATAGCCGAACACCGTGTCCTGCCGCAGCAGGGCCTCGAACTCCTCGCTCGTCCATGGACGGGAGAACCCCTCCTCATGGATGGCTGCAAGCGCCTCGCAGTCCTCCAGCGAGAGAGGCCGCACCGCATAGCTGCGTCGCTTGAAATAGGAAGAGAATGACAGCCCCATCACTGCCCTTTCAAAGGCACCGCGAAAGTCGTGCTCGGCTTTGCATCCGGCGGTCGCAGATAGAGCGGCTTCGGCATGGCTCCATCGGCCTCCTTCTGCGCCGCGATCCGGGCAAAATAAAGGATATCCGCCGTACCCCGCAAAGGCCCAAAATCGCAATCCCTGGCCATCGCCTGGGCAATCCTGCCCGCCATATCGCCCGCCAGGACCGGATTTTCTGCCCGGGTCGCTTGTTCGGCCGCTTCCTCGAGGCTCGCGAGCCGCGGCCCTTCGATCTCGACGCCATTTCTGTCATAAGCCGCCAGTGCGACCTGCATGCCCGCCTTGATGGCCGTGAGCACCGGCCTGCCCGGCCACGCCTCGGCGGTTTCCGCGGCGAGCGCCTCCAGTGTCGTCACGCCGACCGCCGGCACCTTGAGCGCGAGCGCAAGCCCCCGCGCCGCAGCCACCCCGACCCGCACGCCCGTGAAGGATCCCGGCCCGACCGACACACCGATTCTTGCAACGTCGGAGTAGGTCCGGCCGGCCTCGGACAGCGCCCGTTCAATGACGGCCATGACGTGCTCCGCATGACCTTTTTCCAGATCGAGCGAAACCCGCCCAAGCACCTGCCGGGTCTTCGGGTCAAAAACGCAGGCCGCGCAAAGCGCGGCCGCGGTATCGATCGCAAGAATCGTCATGCGGCTATTATAGCCATCCTTGGCAGCCGGGGAATGGCTGCCCCGTCAGGAGGCAGCCCTCTGCTGCGCCTTCTTCTCCAACCGGCGCTTGTGCAGGATCGGCTCGGTGTAGCCGTTCGGCTGCTGACGGCCCTTGAAGACGAGGTCGCAGGCGGCCTGGAAGGCGATGGACTTGTCATAGTCCGGCGCCATCGGTTCGTACTTGGGATCGCCGGCGTTCTGCCGGTCGACCACCTTGGCCATGCGCTTCATCGTCTCCATCACCTGCTCCTCGGTGACGATGCCGTGGTGCAGCCAATTGGCGATGTGCTGCGAGGAGATGCGCAGCGTTGCCCGGTCTTCCATGAGACCGACGTCGTTGATGTCCGGCACCTTGGAGCAGCCGATGCCCTGGTCGATCCAACGCACGACATAGCCCAGGATGCCCTGCGCGTTGTTGTCGAGCTCGGCCTTGATCTCCTCCGGCGTCCAGTTCGGACGCTGCGCCACCGGAATGGACAGGATGTCCGACAGCTTGGCTCGCGGACGCGACTTGATCTGCTCCTGCACCGCCTTCACGTCCACCGCGTGGTAATGGGTGGCGTGCAGCGTTGCCGCCGTCGGCGAAGGCACCCAGGCCGTGTTGGCGCCGGCGCGCGGATGACCGATCTTCTGCTCCAGCATCGCCGCCATCAGGTCCGGCATCGCCCACATGCCCTTGCCGATCTGGGCGCGGCCGGAAAGCCCGCACTCGAGGCCGATGTCCACGTTCCAATTCTCGTAGGCCGCGATCCATGTCGACTGCTTCATGTCGCCCTTGCGGATCATCGGACCGGCTTCCATCGAGGTGTGTATCTCGTCGCCCGTGCGGTCCAGGAAGCCCGTGTTGATGAACACCACGCGTTCGGACGCGGCACGGATGCACTCCTTGAGGTTCACCGTCGTCCGGCGCTCCTCGTCCATGATGCCCATCTTCATCGTGTTGCGCTTCATGCCGAGCGCATCCTCGACGAGGCCGAACAGCTCGACGGCGAATGCCACCTCGTCCGGCCCGTGCATCTTCGGCTTCACCACATACATGGAGCCGGTGCGGCTGTTCTGGTGGCGGCCGTTCGGGCCGATATCATGCAGCGCGATGGCTGCAGTGAACATGGCGTCCATGATGCCTTCCGGCACCTCGTTGCCGTCGCGGTCGAGGATCGCCGGGTTGGTCATCAGATGGCCGACGTTGCGAACCAGCATCAACGAACGGCCCTTGAGGGATGCCGCCGCGCCGTCCGGCGTCTTGTAGGCGACGTCTCCGGCCAGCTTGCGGGTGATGGTCTTGCCGCCCTTCTCGAACGTGTCGACTAGGTCGCCCTTCATCAGGCCAAGCCAGTTGCGGTAGGCAAGCACCTTGTCCTCGGCGTCGACCGCCGCGACCGAGTCCTCGCAGTCCATGATCGTGGTCAGCGCCGCCTCGATCACCACGTCGGAGACCTTGGCCTTGTCGTCCCGCCCGATCGGATGGTTCGGATTGACCTGGACGCGGACATGCAGGCCGTTGCGCTTCAGGATGATCTCGGACGGGCTCGCCGCATCGCCGTTGTAACCCACGAACTGCCACGCATCCTTGAGCGCCGCCCCGCCCTGCTCGGTCTTCACCACGAGCTTGCCGCCTTCCACGGCGAAGCCGGTCGCATCCGTCCAGCTCGCGCCCTCGAGCGGCGCGCTCTGGTCGAGGAAATCGCGCGCCCAGGCGATCACCTTCGCCCCGCGCTTGGGATTGTAGCCCGCACCCTTCTCGCAGCCGTCCGTCTCCGGAATGGCGTCGGTGCCGTAAAGCGCGTCATAGAGCGAGCCCCAGCGCGCGTTGGCAGCGTTCAGCGCGTAGCGGGCGTTCATCACCGGCACGACAAGCTGCGGACCGGCCACGTCGGCAATCTCGGGATCCACATTGCTGGTGGTAATCTTGAAATCAGGCCCTTCGGGCAGGAGATAGCCGATCTCGCGGAGGAAAGCCTCATAGGCGGCGAGATCCGTGGGCGCGCCGTGCTCCTTGTGCCAGGCATCAATTCTTGCCTGCAGTTCGTCACGCACCTTGAGCAGTGCGCGGTTCTTCGGCGCAAGGGCGTGCACGATCTCGGACAGCTTCCGCCAGAATACATCCGGATCTACGCCCGTTCCTGGCAGGGCTTCCCGATTGGCAAAGTCGTACAGCGCCTGCGAAACTTTCAGCCCATGGATCTCGACCCGATCACTCATGCTGCCTCTCCCAAACTTAAACCCATGTGGCTTTGACCACTTTCTTCCGAAGCCGTCAATTACAGGGGTGACGCATCTGTCACGCTTCAAACATAGCCCAGCTGATCCCATTCGTTGGGGACAAACACTTTCAACGCTGCGTGATGGAATGAAATCCCGGCCGGGGCGTCACACCTGCCCGCGCCCCCCCCCGCTGCAATCAGCATCGTGCTGCGCGCCCTCCGGGGAGCACACGGGCAGTGTTCTGCCCATCAAGCCGAGAGCGGCCTTCGGTAAGATGCGGCCCCCGGCGGGATCCAATGCTTCCTGACCGGGTTTCAACGCCCGCTCCCGCAATTCAGCGCAACCAGACACGCGCCAGGTGACGGGTCCGTGTGCTGCTCACTCCAACCATGATCTCACCCGCAGAGCAATCTGGCGCGGCCTCGATCACTGCGGTCGAGTGACCTGCCGGGAAGGGCCTCGCGCAAGCCGTTTTCCATCTCCTCGCTGGAAGGCCCGATGAAGGAGGTACGACACGGGCGATTTCCGGCACAAACCACGCGACAGATGTGATGGAAGAGGTGAAAGCGGCCGGCGGAAAAGCCGCTCCGGCTGGGGCGCTGGAGCGGCTTTCGCGCACAGGCCCGGGAGGAAGCTGACCTGTTGCGACAATCTGTTCAAATCGCCATGCCTGCGGTTGGTTCCAGTGGAGGCTGGCGTCTTTGCGAAACCGCCGCCCCCGTCGCGCAACACGCCAGACGCCGCCGGGCCCAGCCAGGCACGGCCGAAGTGCCCGCGAGGCAGTCCATGAGGGCATCCGGCGAGGCAGCCGCCGTTGAGGCGCTTGCCATCGCCACCCATCCCGATTACAGCACAACCGGACGCCGGACGGACCGGGCCCGCACGCAGCGAAGGCCCCGTGATGCCGTGACGCCCGCTATCCCGGTCACCGCGTCCCGTCCGCCCGGAATAGCCGGACGGCCGCGTCCCGGCACCAAGGAAATTTCGAGGCAAAGGCATGCAGAGCAAAGCGCAAACCAGCAATCTGCCGTTCACGGTCGCAGCCCTGTACCGGTTTGCGCGCCTGCCGCAGTATCAGGACCTGCGCGAGCCGCTGCTTCAACTCTGCAATGACAACGGCATCAAGGGCACCCTCCTCCTTGCCGCCGAGGGCATCAACGGCACCGTCGCCGGTTCCGCACAAGCCATCGCCGAGCTGGTCCGCTACATCGAGTCCATTCCGGAGCTTGCCGGCCCGGAGCTCAAATATTCCTACGCGAGCTCCATGCCCTTCCACCGCATGAAGGTTCGCCTGAAGCGCGAGATCGTCACCATGGGCGTCGACGGCATCGACCCGCTCCGGTCGGTCGGCACCTATGTTCCCCCGAAGCAGTGGAACGACCTTATTTCCGACGAAAACACCATCATCATAGACACCCGCAACGACTACGAGGTGGCGATCGGCACGTTCCAGCGGGCGGAGAACCCCAAGACCCGGACCTTCCGCGAATTCCCGAGATGGGTCGAGGAGAACCGCGAGAAGCTCGAGGGCAAGAAGATCGCCATGTTCTGCACCGGCGGCATCCGCTGCGAGAGGGCGACGGCTTTCGTCAAGGGCCTGGGCTTCGACGAGGTCTACCACCTCAAGGGCGGCATCCTGAAGTATCTGGAAGAGATGCCGCGCGAGCAGAGCCTGTGGGAGGGCGAATGCTTCGTCTTTGACGAGCGCGTGGCCGTCGGGCACGGCCTCGCCGAGAGCGACGTCGTTCTGTGCCGTGCCTGCCGCCGCCCGCTGACGCCGGAGGACCGCAAGTCTCCGCATTACGTGGAGGGCATCTCCTGCGAATATTGCCACGATGAGCGCACTCCCGAGGACCGCGCCCGCTATGCCGAGCGTCACAGGCAGGTGAAGCTCGCGGAAAAGCGCGGCCGCAAGCACATTGGCAGCTGACAGCCGCCCGGGAGATTCAATCTGCTGGCCTTGGACTGTTTCTTACTCCTGGCCTGGTTCATACGCCGCGTGCACACCGAAGAACGGCTTAACTTCCGCATCGCCAGGACCATCGCAGACCTCATCGGGAGCGATCGCAACTGCCCGGCCAGACTATTTCACGCGCGCCTTTCCCGAAATCTGCCGCGGCTCTGCGACGCTCATGGGCGTCATGCTCATGTACGTCGTGCCAGGAATACGTCGCGTCCGGATTCCGGCCCTAGGTGTTGCCACCTGCTTGCGGAGATGCAGGAACTCGCGCCACTGCGCCATAGCCACATTGGTGTGACGGCCGGGCTTTCACCGTCCGCAATAGCGGCAACTGCGCGACTCACTTCACATCCTGGAGGGCTTCGACCAATGGCACACCCAGGGCCGGCTTTGAGCTATGGCTCGCGCACGGTCACGACGCATTTCACGCGCGGGTTGGTATAGTTGGACCCGAGGGCCGCTGTAAGGAAGTGCGAGCCCGATGCTGGCAGGCCCTCATCCAGCGTGACTTCTCCCCCCACGCGCACGCTGGAAACGGACCATTCCACGACCGTGCCCGCCTCGAGTTCCGCCGAACCTTCGTTTATGACCACCACGTCGTATCCGTTTGCCATGCAGCGCAGTCCGCCCGCGGTGGCAGCCTCCCGTTCCTGCGCATCCACGGCCGCTGTGACCAGGCATAACGAAGTGCCCGCCAGAAACGCGGCCGCGAGAACATTCTTCTTTTCCGGAGTCGACATGGCGATCCTGTCCATCACTTCCGAAAACCTGTTTATGTATTCTGCAAACAGTTCGCGACGCGCATCCGGCGCTCCGGCATCCGGGATGTCTTCAGCAGCTTCTCCGGATCCCTCGCTACCAACGTCCCGTGTGTCCGCGGGAGCCACGCAATCAGTCGCCTCACTGCGCTGCCGCTGCAGGCCCGCGCAGTCGGAACCCGCATCCTCCTGCCACTCCGCCGAGCGATCCCCGCGCATCACTCAAGACCTCCCTGATGCCGAAGTCTGACACCAAACCGCGCACGACAACAGGCAAGGCTCGTGACGATCAGGCCGCCAGCCCCAACTGTCCGCTGCAAACCACACTGAGACCCCAGTGCAGCCCAAGCTACCATACGCGTAATGTTATCAGCGTATCAGAAAGTCATTGGGCACCCAAGCTGGCACCCAGGGACAGGTCTTTCCCGAAATGTCCGTTTCTGACCGGCTCAGTCCCTCCTGCATTTCTCGGCGCTTCTTCCCTCCGTGATCCTTCGGATATTTCGACCCTCCCGTCATATTCCCGTTCTTTCCTTGCCCATTCCCGTTTCTGCCCCTGCCATGCCTCAGTAGTTGCCCGCCGTCACTGCTTCGGCGTGATGCGGATAAGGCCGGTCTCCAGGGGATCAGCAGGAAGCGGGCTATCTCCGGCAGGCACGCCGCTCACCTCCAGCATGTAAGCCAGGAGGCTTGCGTAATCCTCCTCGCTGAGAAAGCCAGGATTGCTCTTGGGCATGGTCCAGCGCGTGTACGAGTACAGGGCGCCGAGCGACCGCCCATCCCAATTGCGCAGGAACTTCGCGCGTCCGACCGGCGGGCCGGGCAGCATGTCACGATCTTCTGGCACGCCATCCAGACGGCGGCCGTGGCATAGCGCACACGCGCCATCGTAAACGGCTTTACCATGCTTGGCCTGTTCGGCCGTGTACACGCCCTCCCAGATGGTACGCATTTCGCTTGCCGGCTCAAGATCCGCGCGGATAGCGGCGACATCCTCGGCTTTCACCTGCCCATAGGCATTGCCCCAGGAGTTGCGCACGTAGCTGGCGATGGCCGCGATCTCCTCGTCGCTGAGCCAGGGAAACGGCGGCATGATTGCCACGCCCTGATGCACGTTGGCGACGATCAGGCTCAGGTCTTCCACGCTCTCGGATTCGGCCAGCGACGGGAAATCCGGTGACACTGCCCTGCCGTCGTCGCCATGGCAGATCGCGCAGTTTTGCGCATATAGCCTGCTTCCCTGCTCCATCGGACCGGCGCCACCGCCTTCCTGGGCAAGGACCGAAGTCTCGGACGCCGCCACCAATCCGAGCGCCGCGAGCAACATCCTCCAGTTCACCTTCATCCCGTTGTTCCCCCTTCATTGTTCCCGCGTGCTGCGAAGAACCACAGCCTCTCCACAACCCCGCAGCTCATCAGGCCCGCCGGCGCGACAGCGGCGGGCCTGAGCTCACATGTCGGCCCGCTTGCGACCAACCTGGCGGCGCCCCAACAACGAGCCCGCGCATGCACGCCTGCAGGCGGCCGGAACCGCACGCCAGGCAGATCGCTGCGCGCGGCAGGCATTCGCGACACGCACGGCCGTCACGCCCACAACTCGGCATCGGTCAACGCGCGGTCTTCATGCAGCTCGGCGGTCAATGTCATGTCCTCACTGATCTCCCCTTGGCTCTTGAATGCGAAATAGGGACTGCGGGACACGAAGACCGTATACGTTCCCTTCGGCAGGTGCAGCAGGGCTTCCCCGTCCTCGCCGGTCCGTGTGCGGTAGGGATGTGCCACGACCTTCGCACCTGCCACCGGCTCTCCCGTCTTCGCATCCCGCGCCCGAATCCGCAGGGAGACCTCGGGCTGGCGCATGACGTTCAGCACGATCGAGAGCCTGCGCTCTGCGTGGGGAACATCGCTGCCCTCTGGCGGCTCCGCCACGACGGTCCATCGGTGCGAGCCCGCCGTATCGGGCGCCGCCACATCAAGGCATGCGTAATACAGCGACGCGGTGCCCGGCCATGGTTCATCGCCAACCTGCCCGGCGAGAATTTCCGACCCGTCACTATCTAGCAACCGGAAGGTCCAGCCCTGGGCATTGCAGCCGCACGGGCACCTGAGGCCAACCTTCATAGGAAAACTGCGGCCTTGCTCGATCGCCGGAGGCATGTCCCAGATGGTGACGCTAATGGGGTGAGGCGCGATGGTCACGGTGAAGCTCACCTCGTCGCACTCCAGATCCTCGCTTTCCAGCCGGGCCGTCCAGACGTGTTTCCCCGGCCTCTCCGGCGCCATGCACTCGAGCCGCGCCGTGAAGGGTTGCGGATCGAGCCGGTCGGTCAGCGCCGCACGGCCGCGCTCGTTTCCCTGATCGTCCAGGAAGACAACTTCACCCTTTGTGTCCTCGGGCAGTTCGTCCGCCTCAATGCTGGCCGTCAGGATCACTTCCCCGAAAGGTTCAGCCGCGTCGGGACTTACGGTCACGACCAGCCTCGGGCCAGACCGTTCCTCAGGCTCGATCTCGTGAGCCTCGTCTCGCGCTGCCAACAGATCCGGCTCCACATGAGCAATGACTTCAGTTTCCTCCCTCATGCCAACCTCCCAGAACACGAAAGGCCAGCGGAAACCCGCTGGCCCGTCGACACTCATCAGGCCTGCTCCTTCGCCGCATAGGTTCCTGCGATGAACCCCTGGACGTGGCCCTTGCCGAGACCGTGCTTGTTGAAGCCGCCCACGCACTCCCCGCCGGCGTAGAGACCGGGGATCGGCTGCCCCTGCATGTCGATCACCTGCTGGCGGCCGTTGCACCGCAGCCCGCCATAGCTGTCGTGCCAGATGACCATGATCGACAGCGCGTAGAACGGCGGTTTTGCGATCGCGTACATCGGCGCGTCCTTCTCGCGCTCGAACTCGGGATCGGCCCCCTCGGCCACATAGCGGTTCCAGGTTTCGACCGTCTGCGCCAGATAGGAGAGTGGCACGCGCTGGAACGGATGCCCGGCATAGATCTTCGCGGCGAGATCCTCGATCGAATCCGCCTTGAAGAAGTAACCGTTTTCCTCGCTGACGTAGGGGAAGCGCAGCTCCCAGCCCGTCCGCTCCACTGCATCCTGGTCGAAGATCGCCCACAGCGGGCCCGAATAGTAGTTCGGTGCGCGCGATCCTTCGTTTATGGCCAGCGCGGCATCCAGGCCATGATCATAGTTGTAGCTCTTCCGGATCCACTCCGCCGAGCAGTTCCGCCAGTCCAGCGGCTTGTGGTCCAGCCCCTTGCCCGGCGCTGCCCCGTCGCCCGGATAGCGGTTCGCCGCCGGACGCTTCGGCAGACGCACCTCGTTGAAGAAGCGCTTGCCCACCTGGTTGACCGCGATGAACTCCTCGAAACCCGCGTTGCCCACGTTGATCCCGGCGGAACCGCGGAACACGAACGTGGGATGGCCGGGCATCATGTTCGTATAGGCGTCGCGCGTGCCGAGCGTGGTCGAGATGTGGTACGTTGTGGGATACGACAGGTTCTGCTGCATGCCGGCGAGATTCGCGCCGATCTTGAGCGCCGCGATCAGCGCGCTGGCGTCCTGTCCGCCCGGCCCCTGCAGCGCGAAACCCGAGGTCGGGAACGCCGGCTCCCGCATTGCAGGATAGAACATGCTGCGCACCTGCGGGTTTCCCGCATGTCCACCCGAGGCAAGGATGACCGCCTTGCGCGCGCGGATCCTGATGCTCGGCCGCCGCTCGTCGATATTGCCATTCTGCCAGAAGCTCTCGAGCCGCTCGCCTGTCTTGGGGTGCACGCGCGGCCGGTACTCGGCGCGGATGCCGATCACACGCCCCTCGAACGGCTTCTCGCGGATGAGGTCCACGAAGGCGCGATGCAGCATGATATGCACGCCCTTCTCCCGGGCCGAGAACTCCAGCGGCCGCGCCAGCGCGACGCCGTTGCGGACGGCGTTCGGTCCCACGAATTGCGTGGCGTCCTCCATCTGAACCGGCGCAAACGGGCTGGTGCGCTCCGGATCGGCCACGCCCGCGTCTTCCGGCGTGATGGTACCGGCCTTGATGTCCGTCTTGTCGCCCAGCATGAGGAAGCAATACGGCGCGCGCGCCCTGCTCAGGCCACCGCCCCCGTGCGTGCCGCTCACGCGGGTGAAGCGGACATAGTTGTCCATCAGGAACTGACGTGTCGGCGGACAGTTTTCGGCCCAGGCGCGCATCATTTCGCGCTCGTTGTAGCGGTAGGGCGACTGGGCCTTGCCGTCCACGATCGACCAGTCGGTCACGTCGGTGAACAGCAGCTCGATGTTGTCGTCCAGCTCCTCCGGGCTTTCCACCGGTGGCACGGTGATGAAGCCCTCGGGATCGGATTCACCCGCCATGTCGCGCTTCTGGATCGGATCGCCGCCGCCCAGCGACAGATACGATCCCGAATGCAGCATGCGCCCGCCCAGATCGAAATTCTGATCGACGATCAGCACGGAAACGCCTGCGTCGCGGGCGCGAATGGCCGCCGTCAGACCGGCGCAGCCACCTCCGCACACCACGACGTCATACTCGTAGTCCCACTTGATTTCGTCGGTGCTTTCCGCAGCCGCTGCAGCCCCGCCCAATGCCGCTGCGCTCACGCCGGCCGCGGCGCTTGCCTTGAAGAAATCGCGACGGTTCAGCCCGTTGCTCGTTTCGACGGAACCCTTGCTTCCCTTTGTCGTCATTACTCTCCTCCCCGGTAAGGACGCCCATGGTCAAACCCCCGCCCCGTCAATCGTAAACATGTTCAGGACTGCGCCGGCGCACGCCAGCGCATCTCACCTGGCCTTAGGCTCACGCTTGTTTATGGTGGGCATAGCCGCCACTGCACGACGGCAACGCTCGTCAGCTCTCACGCTGCAAGCCGGCGACATGCCGCCGTGTCAGCGCCTGATCATGCTACAGATACGAACTGATCACAGGGCGAAGGCAGTTTCTGCAAACTCACCTGAGGAAGACGCTAAGTCGCACGCGCTGCATTGTCCATCTTAAAATATTTCAGGCTGCCTGAAGAAAAACTTTAGTCGGAACCAATATTGATTAATCTCCATAAGATCTTGAAATACTGCCGGCATTCTGTCCAATATAGGATATGGGGATTTCTTTTCGGCAGCTTGAATACTTTGTAACCGTTGCGGAAGCGGGCAGCATCACCCGTGCCGCAGAGCTGCTGCGCGTTACGCCTACGGCGATAAGTTTACAGATACGGGCGCTGGAAGACCTGGTCGGCGCGCCGCTGTTTTCCCGTCATTCGCGCGGCATCATCCCCACTGCCGAGGGCGAGGGCCTGTTTACCGAGGCCAAGCATATCCTCGCCATGATCGACAAGCTCGAGCGCAGCTTTACGCACCGGGATCGGCAGGCCCGGCAGATCTGCCTGGGGACACCGCCTGCATTTTCCCGCATCATTGGGCTGGAGGCCATCGAGGGAGCCACGGCGCAGCTCGGCATCAACCTTTCCGTCGTCGAAGGCTGGACGCAGGAACTGGAGCAACGCCTGGAACGGCGGAAGCTGGACTGCCTGATCGGCTGGGAGCTCCCCCGCAGCCCCGAGCTGCACGTCACGCCGCTGATCGAGGACGAATTCGTCTTCGTCTGCGCGCCCGAAATGGCCAACGGTGGCGATCGCATTGCCCTGCGCGAGGCGCTGCGCTCACCCCTGCTCTTTTACGGCCGCAACAGCGTCTCGTGGCGCGTCTCGCAGGAGGCAGCCCTTTTCGCGGGCATCGAGCTGCCCCAGGACCGCCACGTGGAATCCATCACCGTCTGGCGCAGCATGCTCTGCCGCGGGCTGGGCACCTCGATCGTGTCCATGGGAGCCATCAAGGACGAGTATCTGCGTGGCGAGGTCGTGGTCCAGAAGATCGCCGACTATGCTGCAACCCGGATGATCGAGGTGGCGGTCCGCATCGAACACCGGTCGGAGCCGTGGGCCATCGCCATTGCCGGCTTCCTCAAAAGCCTGGTCGCGGATGCGCAGTCGCGCTTTCCCGCTCCGCAGGTTCGGGTCGAACAGCTCACCTGAGCTGCCCCTTACGGAACCGCCGCGCTCCGTGCTCTTTCCCGCCTTCGCGTCAGCCTGCCCCTTCTCACATCATCGTGAACTTCCGCGAATGCAGTTCGCGCGCTCAGCCGGCTGTGATCAGGTTTCGGCTGAAACCGCACCTTTCTTCGCCCCCCTCCAGTGAACCTCGCCACATCCGCAAAGAACATGATGCGAAACAATATCGAAACGTGTAAGGAGGCACGGACATCCCGCACTTCGGACAGGCAACACATCATGGCCAGCATCAGCGAAAGCGTCAGCCGACCACAGCAGACCGTTGTCGCGATCATCGCGGCGACCAGCGTCTGCCACATGCTCAACGACACGATGCAGTCCCTGCTGACATCGCTTTACCCCCTGCTCAAGGAGAGCTACGCGCTGGACTTCGTCCAGATCGGGCTGCTGACCTTTGCCTTCCAGGTGACGGCCTCGCTTCTGCAGCCGGTCGTGGGAATGGTGACCGACCGCTGGCCGATGCCTTTCTCCCTGCCGGTGGCGATGCTGTCCACCTTCATCGGTCTCCTCACCCTGGCCTTCGCCCACAGCTATCCGGTGCTGGTGCTGGGCGCCTGTCTGATCGGCATCGGCTCCGCCATCTTCCACCCGGAAGCCTCGCGCGTTGCGCGCGTGGCCTCGGGCGGCCGCCACGGCTTCGCCCAGTCACTGTTCCAGGTGGGCGGCAACACCGGCACCGCCATCGGCCCGCTGCTCGCCGCCCTCATCGTCATTCCGCGCGGGCAGGAAAGCCTCGGCTGGTTCTCGATGATCGCTCTCGTGGGCTTCGGCATCCTCTCCTGGGTCAGCGTCTGGTACAGCCGCCACCGCCGCAACCAGAAGGGCCGTCAAACGATCGACCGCACGCTGCCGCTTCCGCGCAGAAAGGTGCTCGCCACACTGCTGGTTCTCGTGCTGCTGACGGCGACCAAGAACACCTATCTCGCCAGTATCTCGAGCTACTTCACCTTCTACACCATCGACAGGTTCGGCCTCGGCATCCGCGAGGCGCAGGTTCTGCTGTTCCTGTTTCTTGCCGCTTCAGCCGCAGGTGTCTATCTCGGTGGCCCCATTGGCGACCGCTACGGCTCGCGCGTGGTGATCTGGTTCTCGATCCTGGGCGTGATCCCCTTTGCCCTCCTGCTGCCCTACGTGGACCTGTTCTGGACAGCCGTGCTGGTGGTCGTGATCGGCTTCATCTTCTCCTCCGCCTTCTCGGCCATCGTGGTCTTTGCGCAGGAGCTGGTCCCGGGCCGGGTCGGCCTCATCGGCGGACTGTTCTTCGGCTTTGCCTTCGGCTTCGGCGGGCTCGGCGCGGCCGTGCTCGGCTTCTTTGCCGACCGGCAGGGCATCGAGTTCGTCTACAGCGTCTGCTCCTTCCTGCCGCTGCTCGGCCTGCTCACGGTGCTGCTGCCGCGCCTGCCCGGCCACCGCTGACCGTCTCCGCCGCTTCGGCCCGGCGCCGGACCTCCGCATCATTGCCGCCGGCTGCTCCATGAACGCAGCCGGAGGCAGCCTCCACTGACGCGCGCTATTATTATTACTATTGCTCGCGCCACTCCTCATTGTACCAGGCCCGAACGTTTCCCGGGTCACCCAGCACCTTGCCGTCCCTGTCCTTCAGCACACCATTGTCGGCCAGGAACTTCGCCATGCGCTCCAGCCGCGAGTGGTCGATCTTGCCCACCGGCCAGTCGCCGTTTCGCAGATAGTTGCCTTCCACGATCACCTGCAGGGAGCCGCGCACCAGTTCGGGATTGGGAAAGTCGCCCGCGGCGATAAGGATCTCGGCAGCCTCATCCGGATGGTCCGCCGCCCACTCGTAGCCCGCAAGCGTCGCCATCATGAAGGCCTTCACGGTCTCCGGCTGCTCTTCCAGCGTCCGCGCGGTGGTTGCGATATAGCCGTTCTGTTGGTCCGGAACCCCGTAGTCGGCGTAGTTGAACCAAGACTGCCTGCGTCCGAGCAGCTGACTGTTGACGCCTTCCCAGGTGGCGACCTCCAGCGTGAAGTCCACCCGGCCGACGGCGAGCGACTCATAGGCTCCAGTGTTGAGCGTGACCGTCTCCCACACCGGTTCGCCGCCATCGGTGCGGATCATTGTGCCGATCAGCGCCTTCTCCCAGTCGCTGCCGAAGCCCGCATAAACCTTGCCGGAGAGATCCGCCGGCCGCGTGATCGCCTTGTTATCCGAATTGTAGACCAACCGCCCGGTCTCGCGTTGCATCGTCACCCACAGCGCGGTGATCTCCGCATTGGCCGCCCGGGCGGTCAAGAAAGCAAGCGTCGCCACATAGGCGAAGTCGCTCGCCCCCGACGCGAGCAGCGCCGCCGAATTGGTGTCGGAATAGGGCAGGATCTCCACGTCCAGCCCATGTTTTTCGTAGAAGCCGCGCTCCTTAGCCACCACGATGCCGACATGATTGGTGTTCAGCATCCAGTCGAGTGCGACCGTCACCCTCTGCAGCTCCTTCCGCGGCGCGTCCGGCTGCTGTGCACTCGCCGCGAGCGGCATCAGCAGCAGGGCAAAAGATATCAATGTCCGGATCATGTCTTGTCCTCCAACAACAGGGCCTTGAGTTCTTCACGCAGGGGCGCGAGCGCCGTTTCGCTGCGCCGGTGTCTCGGGAATGGGATCGGAATGTCGGCCACGATGCGCCCGGGGCGCCCGGCCATCACGAGCACGCGGTCCGCCATGCGCGTGGCTTCATGCAGGTCGTGTGTAACCATCAGCACGCCGCGCGGGTCGGCTTCCAGCCGGGCGGCGAGCCACTCCTGCATGCGCAGCTTCGTGATGGCGTCGAGCGCGGAGAACGGTTCATCCAGGAGGATGTAACGGCGGTCCTGGACGATGGTGCGCAGGAACGCCGCGCGCTGCCGCATGCCGCCGGAGAGCTGGCGCGGAAAAAGATGCGCGGTGCCGTTAAGCCCGAACGGCTCGAACAGCGGTGCGGCCTTTCTCCAGGCCTCCGCGCGGGGAAGCCCGGCGATCTCCAGCCCGAGGCACACGTTCTCCCGGATCGTCAGCCACGGAAACAGCGCGTCCGTCTGCGGCTGGTAGGCAGCCACCAGACCGCCGCGGGGATCCACCGTCCTGCCCTCGACCAGCAGCCTGCCCCGGGCGTCCATCTCGTCCGGCAGAATCCCGGCGATCCACTTGATGACCGAGGATTTCCCGCATCCCGACGGGCCGATGAGGCAAGCGACGCTCCCCTCCTCCACCTGGAACGACACCGCCTCGACCAGGCTCCTCCCATCCCCGCCCGAAATGCGGATGTCGAGCGGTTCAACCTGCAGCATGGCGCCTCCCCTTCCGCTCGGGGTCCGTGAGCCGTTCGGCAAGCCGCAACAGCCCCAGCAGGGCGAGCGTGAGCGCCGCCGACATCGTGACGGCGGCCAGGATCAGATCCGCGCGGAAATTGTTCTTTGCCTGCAGGATATAGATGCCGATACCCGACCGCGCCCCGGCATATTCGGCGAAGATCGCCGCCACGATGGCATAGGTGGCGGAGATGCGGACGCCCGCGAAGAAGGACGGCCGCGCTGCGGGCAGCGTCACCCGGCGGAATTGCTCCAGCCTGCCCGCCCCCATGGATGCCACGAGGTCCAGAAAGTCCCGCGGCGCCTGCCGGTACCCGGAAAGCAGGCTGAGCAGGATCGGGAAGAAGGTCACCAGCACGACCAGCAGCACCTTGGGCAGAACGCCGAAGCCGAACCACAGGATCACCAGCGGCGCGAGCGCCACCAGCGGGATGGTCTGGCTCGTCACGAACACCGGCACCAGCGCCCGTTCGAGCAGCGGGGCGAAATGCAGCGCGACCGACGTCAGAAAGGCGAAGGCGACCGACACCGCAAAGCCCATGCCCGCGATAGCCGCCGTGGCCGCCGCGTGGCCGCCGATCTCGGCAGCGTTTTCGACCAGGCTCCCGATCACGCCGCTCGGCGCCGGAAGCACCAGCGGCGTAACGCCCGTCGCGCGACAATAAGCTTCCCACAGCACAAGCAACACAAGGATGAGGACAGTAGCAGGAGCGTAACGGTGCATCGGATTCGTTCCGTTCGCGGCGCCCGGCAGTGGCTGGTTCAGGTTTGCCGCCCCGGTTTGCCCGGGCGCTGAAACGGTTCAAGCGTCTTGAACCGCGGTCTGCGGGCACGAGGGGCAATTCAGGCTCTGCGCGACCTGCTCCTGAGCGCACCCGGCCATGCGGAACTGCCGTGAAGATACCTGGGATTCAGCGCGCCGGCACAGTTGCACGGACGCGCGGCGTCCGCGGCTCGGCTTCGCACAACTGCAATATGGATGTGTGAGAAATAATCTGGCTCTTGTCTGCCATCGTGTACCTCGCTCCGCCGGCATTATCCGGATCAGCTTCTGAGGGTTCGCGCATGTCGCGCATCTCAGCCCCGTCAGGGGCACCCCTGTATGTGCAGCGGCACCATTGCCGCTGATGGCCGTTCTGTCAACCCGCCCGCCTGACCGGGGACGGGAGACTGGAACTCACCTCCGCCCGGTCGTCATGTTGAAGCCATGGCAACTACAGTCCCAGGTCGCATTGGTGGCCCGGCCGAGCGGAAGGCACGGGATGGTTCGTTCCGGCTCCGATCCACGATCCACGCTCCTCTCGTGCATTTCGGCACGGTTCCCCGCTGCGCTTCGACGCCAGGCCGGCCAGGCCCAAAGTGAACCGGGTCCAGGGCTAGTCGGAGCTTGTAGCTTTCATCAGCACCAGACCGCTGACGATAAGAGCGGCCGCAAGCCAGCGCAGCGGCGAGGACGACTCCCCGAGCGCGAGGATGCCGAACAGAAAAGCGCCGACGGCGCCGATGCCCGTCCAGATCGTATAGGCCGTTCCGAGCGGAATGGACCGCATCGCCAGCGCCAGCAGCCATACACTGCCGATCATGGCCACGATTGTGACCGCGCTGGGTACCAGCAGCGTAAACCCCTCCGACTTCTTCATTGTAAAGGCCCAGACAATCTCCAGGAGCCCTGCCCCGAACAATACGAACCACGCCATGATCGCTATACCTTTTGTTTATTATGTTATATGTTACTCTTGATGATGTTCATACTTCCGCGCCGGGACCCCCTTCCGGTTGCAGGATTTTTGTTTGCCTGCGAAAAAAGTTTTCTCAAAATACACCTAAAACTGGTAACAGCATTCCACTACTGACCACTTTTGAAAAAATCCATAACTGCAAATTTGTCGCACTTAAAACATTATCCATTGACCCCATCTATTTCACATCGTAATGATTGCCCTGGGAGTTGGGGCAACTCTATTTTTGGAGGGCCGCCGGGCGGGCGGCTTCGATTCATTGGCTTGTAGGCCCCGAAATTCCGCGCAGTCCCGATCGAGCGCATATGCGGCGTTGCCGGATATTGCGGTGGCAGCAGGGGCATATGCGTCCGCGCATCCGCCTGAATCCGTGACGAGCAATCTGTCAGCGTCCCCGGCGCTTCCTGCGGGGCGACATTCAGTTGTGTTCGCCCCGGCCACACCCGGCTCCACTGATTTCCCACCGTAATCTTTAATCTTTTCTGTTTGCCGCCGTGAAAAGCGCCCATCACGGCAAGACCATCGCCGGGGAAGAAGTTTCATCCACCACATCGTCAAGTCTGTCTGCAGTCCAAGGCTGCCTCACCTTGTATTCCCGGCCCTTTCGGCCGGGTGTGGTCTATTTCGTCTCCACACCACCAACCCAGTAAAGCTTATCTAGAGAAAAATGGCGGTCACAATCATCAACAAGGCTAATGGCGCCGTGAGAACGGCCCCCTTGGACCACATCGCACTGAATGCACCGAGTATCGTGAAGTTGAACTACCACCCGCGGGATATTGCGTCCTTTGAGCGGGATGGCCTGGATCTCATTATCCGCCTTCACAACGGCCAGGTGATCCGGATCCGGAACTTCTTTGTGGTCGAGGATGGTGTGGAGAGCCAGCTCGTCCTTGAAGACGACGATGGGGCGCTCTGGTTGGGCGAGCACGGCTGGGGGCTGAGCGACTTCCAGTTTTACGAAATTGCGAGCATCGACCAGCTGATCAATAGCGAGGGCATTTCGCCCGCTCTGCTGGGCCTGATCGCCCTGGGTGGTGGCGGTCTGGCGGCTGGGGTCGCCGGCGCAGGCGGCGGCGGAAGCAAGGATCCTACGGTACCGCCGCACAACGACGATGACGACAGCGACAGCGACGCCGACGCGGATGCCGACAGCGACAGCGATGCCGACGCGGATGCCGACAGCGACAGCGATGCCGACTCTGACGCTGACAGCGACAGCGATGCCGACGCGGATGCCGACAGCGACAGCGATGCCGACTCTGACGCTGACAGCGACAGCGATGCCGACTCTGACGCTGACAGCGACAGCGATGCCGACTCTGACGCTGACAGCGACAGCGATGCCGACTCCGACGCGGACAGCGACAGCGATGCTGACTCCGACGCTGACAGCGACAGTGACGCAGACTCGGATGCCGACAGCGATAGCGATGCCGACTCCGACGCGGACAGCGACAGCGACGCTGACTCCGACGCTGACAGCGACAGTGACGCAGACTCGGATGCCGACAGCGACAGCGATGCCGACTCCGACGCGGACAGCGACAGCGATGCTGACTCCGACGCCGATAGCGACAGCGATGCCGACGCGGATGCCGACAGCGACAGCGACGCCGACTCGGACGCTGACAGCGACAGCGACGCTGACTCCGACGCCGATAGCGACGCCGACGCGGATGCCGACAGCGACAGCGACGCCGACTCGGACGCTGACAGCGACAGCGACGCCGACTCGGACGCTGACAGCGACAGCGACGCTGACTCCGACGCCGACAGCGACAGCGATGCCGACGCGGATGCCGACAGCGACAGCGACGCTGACTCCGACGCCGATAGCGACAGCGATGCCGACTCTGACGCTGACAGCGACAGCGATGCCGACGCGGATGCCGACAGCGACAGCGACGCCGACGCGGACGCTGACAGCGACAGCGACGCCGACTCGGACGCTGACAGCGACAGCGACGCTGACTCCGACGCCGACAGCGACAGCGATGCCGACGCGGATGCCGACAGCGACAGCGATGCCGACGCGGATGCCGACAGCGACAGCGACGCCGACTCGGATGCCGACAGCGACAGCGACGCCGACTCAGATGCTGATAGCGACAGTGACGCCGACTCTGACGCTGACAGCGACAGCGATGCCGACTCTGACGCTGACAGCGACAGCGATGCCGACTCTGACGCTGACAGCGACAGCGATGCCGACTCCGACGCGGACAGCGACAGCGATGCCGACTCTGACGCTGACAGCGACAGCGATGCCGACTCCGACGCGGACAGCGACAGCGATGCTGACTCCGACGCTGACAGCGACAGTGACGCAGACTCGGACGCTGACAGCGACAGCGACGCTGACTCCGACGCCGACAGCGACAGCGATGCCGACGCGGATGCCGACAGCGACAGCGACGCTGACTCCGACGCCGATAGCGACAGCGATGCCGACTCTGACGCTGACAGCGACAGCGATGCCGACGCGGATGCCGACAGCGACAGCGATGCCGACGCGGATGCCGATAGCGACAGCGATGCCGACGCGGATGCCGACAGCGACAGCGACGCCGACTCGGACGCTGACAGCGACAGCGACGCTGACTCCGACGCCGATAGCGACAGCGATGCCGACTCGGATGCCGATAGCGACAGCGACGCGGACTCGGACGCTGACAGCGATAGCGACGCGGACTCGGATGCCGATAGCGACAGCGATGCGGACTCGGATGCCGATGAAGACATCGTGGTTGTCGACAACGACGAGACGATCAGGCTGGATGTGACGCCGACAGTCTCCGACAAGCCGCTGATGTCTGAGACGGGCTTTGCGGTCGCTTCAGTCGGCCTGGGTGATGTGCTGAACCTGAACCTCATCAACCTGACGGACGCGATCCAGGTGACGGTTGACCCGAACACGGTCCGTCAGATCGGCTTTGTCGGACAGGCCGGCGGCATATCCGTGCTCTCCGACTTCTCGTTGAAGATCTACAAGTTTGACGAGACCGATCAGACCTGGAAGGCCTATCACGAGGAAAAGGACTGGCTTAACGTTTACCTGCTCGGCGGCGTGTCGGATCAGCTGGACCTGACGCTCGATGAGGGACAGTACGCGTTCTTCCTCATCGACGACTCTGGTCTCAGCCTGCTCACCGGCTACACGCTCAAGACCGTCAGTGATGTCCTCTACGACTACAACAATCCGGTGGACGTCGTCGGCGGACACTCGGGCAATGTCATCACGGACATCGACTCTCGGCACGGTGCGGATGATGTTCCGGTGGATACGGTCGTGGTCGATGTCGATGGGGTCGAGATTGCCGAAGGTGCGCCGACGGTGATTGAAGGACAGTACGGCACGCTCACCATCCAGCGCGATGGCTCGTACTCCTACACGCTGAAGCCTGGCTTCTCCGGCAACTACGGTGCGGTCGAGGAGTTCACCTATACGGTCCGTACGCCGTCCGGCACGGAAAAGAGCGCCACGCTCCGGCTGACGCTCACGCTTGGCGACAACGACATCGAGGTGCCTGCCGACGCCACGCTGTTGCTGGACGTCACGCCGACACCCACCCCACCAACGGAGGCCCAGAAGATCCCGGATGTGACCAGTTTCACGGTCCTGGAACTCGGTGTGTTGAACCCGATCCTTGACGCGGGCGCCCTGGCTTTCGAGAAGGCCATGTCCTTCACGGTGGACGAGGATACCATCCGCGAGCTGACGTTCTATGCGCGCATGGGCGGTGTGACGCTCGCAGCCAACTATGACCTGGTCATCTACAAGAAGGATGAGGCGACCAATAAATACGTTCAGTATCACGTACAGGATGATTGGCTGAAGGTCGCGCTGATCGGTGGAGAAACGAACGATCTTACCCTTCGTTTCGGCGAGGGTGAGTACAAGGTGATGCTGGCCGGCACGCAGGGTCTCGGCCTGCTTTCCGGCTCCACACTGAAGGTGACGCAGGACGTCATCTACGACTACAGCAAACCCGCGGGGATCAGCGGCACTGTGTCCGGCGACATCACCACGGGCGATACTGCCGGCCACACCGTGAAAAGCGTCAACGGCACCACCATTCCTGCGGACGGCTCGCGGGTGATAACGGGTAAGTATGGCACCCTGACCATCCATAAGGATGGAACCTACACCTACCAGCTGGACGTCAAGTCGGATCCGGACTGGACTCCGCCCTATGGCAAGGTCGAAACGTTCTCCTACGTGATCGTCTCGCCGACCGGCGACACTTCGGTATCGACGCTGAACATCCGGATCGATCTCGTTGGGGCGTCACAACTGTCGCAAGACATCGACGTGCCTATGAAGAATGTGGTGCAAGAGGGCGTCACTCTCGTTAACAAGGAAAGTTGGACCCACAGCAGCGTTGTCGACAACAGCTCCAAGACCAAGTCGTTCACCCTTTCGGAGGGGACGGATACGGCAGTTCACGTGCTCATCAACGCCAGCAGCACCATCGGCAAGACAACGATCACGTACGAGCTGTGGAACAGGACGACCGGCACCAGAATTGCCTGGGGCACCACCGACGCCAGCGACCCGGCAAAGGTGGACGAGGTGTTCGACCATCTGCAGCCCGGCAACTACGAGCTGATCATGTCGGTGTCCCGACCCACGGGTTCGGTGATCAGTTGGAACGCCGAGGTAAAGGGCGACGTCACCTACGTCGACCAGTACGTGCCGGATGGAACATCTTTGGTATCGGGCTCGTTCGGCGTTGACGCTCTGATCAGCTCCAACGCGCTGTCCTACATCACGGTGAAGGGCAAGTCGGTCTTCACCCAGGGCAACATCGGAGCGGATTCAATCACGGTCGAGGGCAAATACGGCACGCTGACGGTGAACAAGAACGGCACCTACTCCTACGTGGCCAACGGCAAGGGCGAGGGTGACGACGTCTTCGACTACACGCTGACGTCCGTGACCGGCACGAAGTCTTCGGCGCAGCTGGTGATCCACGTCGATCAGCAGTTCCCGAACGAGACGATGAGCACGATGTCCTCCGCCATGGACGGCTTCGGCCCGGACGATGGCGCAGCCCTCCTCGCCTTCACCGACGACGACCGGGAGAATGCCGCCGCGGTCGGGGATAACGATGATGCCGACACAATCGGCCTCCTCGGCCTGGAGCAGCTGGAGAACGCCGAAGTCGACGGGGAGCCTGTCTCCGGTACCGGAACCGCCGACTTCGACTACGCCCTCCCCGAGGAAAATCCGGAGGATCTGGAGATCCAGCTGGATGGACTGACGGCTGGCGAGGAAGAAGGGGACGCGTCCGGTGCGGCCGGGTCGCAAGAGCCGGCGCCCGAAGAGACGGAGGCCCCGGCCGACATCGCGGTCACCGATCCCTTCGGCCACATCGCGACAGTCGACGACGATCTGGACGACCCGCTCCAGGATCATCAGCCGATCTGATCCGCGGGTAGAGTTGGGAACGCCGGGCCCTCGGGTCCGGCGTTCCACATTTCGTAAAAAATATGCTAACGATTATGCTATTTACGGTCCGTGCAGGCAGTGAGAATGGAAAACAGCCTATCCATGCCGCGAGTATTGCTGGGAACGGCGCTCGCTGGCACTTTTCTAGCGTCGTGCTCTGCCGGAACCGGTTCCACCCAAGCATCGGCCGTCTCCTCGCCCGCCCGGGCCGGGGGGGCCTATTTCACTGCGCAGGCGACAGTGCCGACACAATCGGAGTCCGGCAGGTCGGAGGCGGCCTATGCCCCTGCGTCGGGCAATGCTTCGCAGCTCACGCTTGAGCAGGCCGTCCGCGCCGCGCTTGCATGGCATCCGTCGATCGACGAGTCCGTGAGCCGCATCCAGCAGAACGAGGCGGAAATCGACGGCGCGCGCGCCGGCTATTACCCGAAGGTCTCCGGCGGCCTTGGCACCAGCTACCGGAACTACTCGTCCGGCCGGGACTGGCAGCCGCGGATCAACGTCAACGCCACGCAGATGATCTACGATTTCGGCAAGGTGGCGAGCGACGTGGAGGCGAAAACCGCCAGAACCAACGTGAGCCGCACTGATCTGTTGCTTGGCGTCGACACGCTGGCCCGTGACACCGCCAACGCCGTCATCGAGGTTCAGCGCTATCAGGCCCTGCTCGGCGCCGCCCGGGAGCAGGTTCGCGGCATTCAGGCGATTGCCAATCTGGTGAGCGAGCGCAGCGGGCGGGGCGCCGCCACCCGTTCGGATGAACTGCAGGCCCAGGCGCGGGTCAATTCTGCCCAGTCGATGGTGCATGAAATCAGCGGACAACTGGACCGCTGGCAGGGTCAGCTGGCGATCCTGACCGGGCGCAGCGGCGGCGTTTCCGTCGCTGGCGCCGTTCCGCCTTGGCTGGGCAGCGCCTGTTCCCTGCCGGAACCTGACTGGTCGCAAAGTCCGGCCGTGATGCAGGCGGAGGCGCGCAAGGCCGAGGCCCGGGCCCAGGCGAAACAGGCAACGGCGCAGGCCTATCCCACCCTATCGGTACAGGCTGGCGCCGGCTACGACATCGACGACTCCAGCACGTCCTCGTCTGACGAACTTGAGCTTAAGGTTGGCATTAATCTCTCCGGCAACCTATATGATGGGGGAGCAACAGCCGCCGGGCGCCGCGCAGCGGAGCATGCGGTTGCTGCCGCCGATGCAGCGATCCGCAACGCGCGCCTGAGCCTCAGCAGCAGTCTCTCCCAGTCACGGTCGCAGGTTGCAAGCATCCAGGGAATGCTGGCCTCCCTGACGGAACGGGAGTCGCTGCTTGTCCAGACGCGCGACCTTTACCGCCAGCAGTACGAGGAACTCGGAACCCGCACCCTGCTCGACCTTCTCAATGCCGAGCAGGACCTGCATCAGGCCCGGTTCGACAAGATTAACGCGATGCACGATCTGCGCCGGCTTGGCGTGGACTGCATGTTCAATTCCGGGCGCACCCGCGAGCTTCTGGGGCTCAGGGGCATGACGATCCGGGGGGTGACCCTATGAGCACTGAGTTTTCCGCTCCCGAAGCGGGCGCGCCGGCAGATGCCGGCAACAGCAACGCCTCCCCGGAGCAGGTGACCGTCGAAGCCTGGATCGAGGCTCTCAGCAACATAGCGCAACACTATCGCCTGCCGGTCTCGGTGCAGTCGGCACGGCTGCACGCCCGTTGGTCGACTCTGGAAGACCCGCATGAGCGGATCGTCGACCTGGCTCGCTCCATGGGGCTGCGGCTGAAGCTTGCCGCGGCTGACCAGGCGGTTGTCTCCAGCTGGCAGCTGCCGGTCGCGGTGCAGCTCGGGAACGGCCAGGTCGGCGTGATCAAGTCGCTGAGCGACGAAGGCATTGCCGGCGTTGTCTTCCATGGCGACCAGGGTCTGGAGACGCCGGTTCCGGCAGCCGAGCTGTTCGGCAACGCCGTGGCGGTCGCGATCGTGCGGCCGGCGAAATCCATCCCCGATGCGCGGGTCGATGCCTACATCCGCCCGTACGAGGAACACTGGCTGAGGCGCATCATCCTGCGCGACCTGCGTCCCTATGGCCACGTGATGGTGGCCTCGCTGGTCGCCAACACCCTCGGCCTCGCCGGCATCATCTTCTCCATGCAGGTCTATGACCGCGTCATCCCTGCCGAGTCCTACCCGACGCTCTACGTCCTGTTCAGCGGCGTGCTGCTGGCGCTTGCTTTCGATTTCGTGATGCGCCGCATGCGGACCTCGGTAGTCGACCTTCTGGGCAAGCGGGCCGACATGCGGATTTCCGACCGCGTGATCGGCCATGCGCTCAGGGTGCGCACGCGCGCGCGGCCGGCCTCGACCGGCTCCTTCATTGCGCAGATCCGCGACCTCGAGCATGTGCGCGAAATGCTGACGTCAACCACCGTCAGCGCCCTCGCCGACCTGCCCTTCTTCCTGCTGTTCCTTGTCCTGTTCTGGTTCATCGGCGGCGTTCTCGTACTGATCCCGCTCGGCGCCTTGGCGGTGATGCTGGTGCCGGGCCTTCTCGCCCAGCGCCGGATGCGCGCCTATGCGTCGGAGACCATGCGCGAAGCCTCGCTTCGCAACGCCGTCCTGGTCGAAATGATCCAGGGCATGGAGGATATCAAGACGCTGCAGGCTGAGGACCGTTTCCAGCAGCAGTGGAACCATCTGAATGCCGTGACGGCCGAGGGCCAGGTCAAGCTGCGCAGCCTCGCCAGCACCATCAACACCTGGACGCAGAACGTGCAGATGGATGTCTTTGCGGTGGTCGTGTTCTTCGGCGCGCCGATGGTCATTGCGGGCGACCTTACCACCGGCTCCCTCGTCGCCTGCTCGATCCTGAGCTCGCGCATGCTCGCGCCGATGACCCACTTCGCGCAGCTCATGTCCCGGTTGCAGCAGAGCCGCGTGGCGGCCAACAGCCTGGACCAGATCATGAAGCTTCCGCTCGACAACCCCGAGAAGGAAAGCCGCATCCACTGCCCGCGCATACTCGGTAACTACGAGCTGAAGTCGGCCGTTTTCCGCTATGGCGACGACTCCTCGCCGGTCGCGCTTACGGTCAAGGACCTGCGCATCAGGGCCGGCGAGAAGATCGCCGTCCTCGGCAACAACGGCGCGGGCAAGTCCACCCTTCTGCAGGCCCTGACCGGTCTGCTGGAGCCGAGTTCAGGTCAGATCCTGCTGGAAAACCTTGCCATGCAGCACATCGACCCGGCGGACGTCCGCCGCGATGTCGGCCTGATGACCCAGAATGCCCGGCTCTTCCACGGCACGCTGCGCGACAATATCCTGCTGGGTGCGCCGACGGCCGCTCCGGAGGAGATCGTCCGCACCCTGCACATGGTTGGCGCGCTGGATTTCATCCGCAAGCTTCCGAAGGGCCTCGACCACCTTGTGCTTGAGGGCGGCAACGGCCTTTCCGGCGGCCAGAAGCAGATGATCCTGCTCGCCCGGACGCTGATCCGCCAGCCGAACGTGGTGCTCCTCGACGAGCCGACGGCATCGCTGGACGAGGCGAGCGAGCGCCACTTCATCCGGCAGTTCGCGGCCTGGAGCAGGAACCGCACGGTGGTCGTGGCAACCCACCGTATGCGCGTGCTCGACCTCGTGGACCGCATCATCGTCATCGACAACGGAAACATAGTTCTGGACGATACCAAGGAAAAGGCCCTGATGGTCCTGCGCGGCCTGAAGAACGTGGCCCCGACGAAGCCCGGCATGGGCGCGCGGCCTGCCGGCGGCGCACGCCAGCCTGCGGACACGGGAGGCGCCAATGGCCAGCCTTCGCGCTGAAACGGAACACGCCTGGCGCGGCGGCGCCGACGACGTCCGTCTCGTCCGCTCGACCCGCATCATCTGGGCCTTCGCCGCGATGCTGGCCATCGCGCTGGTATGGGCCTATTTCGCCGTGCTCGATGAAGTGGCCACGGGCCAGGGCCGCGTGATCCCCACATCCCGCGAGCAAGTCATCCAGTCGCGCGAAGGCGGCATCATGGCCGAGCTTGCCGTCCGCGAAGACGAAATCGTGGAGCCCGGCCAGATCCTGGCCAGGCTGGACCCGACCCAGACGGAATCCAATGTCGAGGAAAGCGCGGCCCGCTACCGCGCCGCGCTGGCACGCTCGGCCCGTCTGCAGGCCGAGGTGGACCAGACGGAGCTCAAATTTCCCGAGGAACTAAACGCCTATCCGGAGTTGATTGCCACCGAAACGGAACTCTACCAGGCCCGCCAGCGCAGCCTTTCGGAATCGCTGCAATGGATCGAGGAATCCATCACGCTTCTGCGCAAGGAGCTGGACATTAACCAGTCGCTCTCGAACGTGGGGGCGGCGAGCAATGTCGAGGTCATCCGGCTGCAGCGCGAACTCGCCGATCTCGAGCTGAAACAGGTCGAGGTGCGCTCCGATTATGTCGTCCGCGCCCGCGAGGAACTGACCCAGGCCAACGCCGAGGTGAAGGCCCTGTCCTCGATCGTCCGCGGCCGTGCCGATTCCCTTGCCCGCCTGACGATCACCTCGCCGGTCCGCGGCATCGTCAAGAACATCGAAGTCGTCACCATCGGCGGCGTCATCCCGCCGAACGGAAAGCTCATGGACATCGTGCCGCTGGACGACCAGCTGCTTATCGAGGCGCGGATCTCGCCGCGGGACATTGCCTTCATTCATCCCGGCCAGCGCGCGAGCGTCAAGATCACCGCCTACGACTACGCGATCTACGGCGGGCTCGAGGGTAAGGTGACCTCAATCTCCCCCGACACGATCCAGGACGAGACGAACCCGAACGTCTACTACTACCGCGTTTTCGTGCAGACGGAATCGGACGCGCTGGTCAACAAGGCGGGCCAGCGCTTCGAGATCATGCCCGGCATGATCGCCTCCGTTGACATCCACACGGGCAGCAAGACGGTGCTCGACTATCTCATCAAGCCCTTCAACCGGGCGCGCGAGGCGCTGCGGGAGCGCTAGCACGGTTCCGGCAAGAGTGAAACCGGTTCCCAGTCCGGAACCGCCATAGAACAGATGAACAAGACACCTCAAACATCCGAAGACCTTCCGGTCAGGATCGCTTTCCTCAACATCGACATGGGCCGCGAGCGCACCGGCGTGGAGAACTCCTCCCTCCGCCGCGCAACCCTTTTCACCAGGGCGCTGGGGCTCCCTCCCGCCATCCTGACCAGCAAGTACAATCCGTTCCTGCGCGAGGCGGAAACCGAGCTGCGCCAGGCCGGATCCGTTCCGCGCGAAGTCCCCCTGCACAACATGTATGACGACTTCCAGGACGCTGGCAGCTTCGATCCGTCCCGTCACGACGCGGCCGCGCTCGTGCGCCCTGACCAGTATCCCGAGCTGAACTGGGTCGCCGTTGCCGTCGCGCCCGACCACCGGGTCCTGGACAGCGATGGCACGCTTGTCATGTACGTCGTCCGCGACAGGACGACCAGGCAGCTCAGCTACGTCAACCACTTCCGCGATCGCCGCAAATGGCGCCGCGACGTCTATGACTGTCGCGGCTTCCTGAGCCGCATCCAGTTCCTGGCGGGCCCCGGGTCCGAAGTGACGCAGGAGCTCTACCTGCGTCCCGATGGCACCACGGCTATCATCAAGACGTTCCGGGAAAGCGGCGGCAAGCGGGAGCTCGACCTGATCCAGCTTGTGGCGCGCAACGGGCAGCTCATCCGCACCTTTCCCCGCGAAGCCGATCTGATCGAATACTGGCTGTCCTGCTACATCGCCCGCGACGACGCGCGACACGTATTCATCGTCGACAAGAACCGGGTCTTTTACGAGCCGGCGATCCGGCTGAAGGAAAGACAGGCCGATCCGTCCCGCGTGAAGGTGGTTCCGGTGATCCATGCGATCCATACCACCAGCCACACACAGACGGTGACCGGCCGGCTCAACAGCAATTACACCGCCATCCTGAACGACCTGAGCCGTCCCGACGCACTTGTGACCCTGACGCAGGCCCAACGCGAAGACATCCTGTCCCGCTTCGGAAACGCGCCGGTCCTCGCCATCGGCCACTCCTACGACAGCTCCGTGCCACGGGGAGACTTCTCCGCCCGCGATCGCTGCAAGGTTGTCTATCTCGCCCGCTATAGCCCGGAGAAGCGCCACGATCTGGCCATCCGCGCCTTCCGCAAGGTCGTCGACCGGGTTCCGCAGGCAACGCTCCACTGCTACGGCCTCGGAACCCCTCCGGCCCGCTTCTGACCAATCTCCGCAACCTCGTCGCCGAGCTGGATCTCGCCGGCAGCGTCCACCTGCATGGCTGGACGTCGGACGGGCCGAATATCTATGAAGCCTCCGGGATGTCCATCTCATCGAGCCAGGCCGAGGCATTTCCCCTGGCCCTGATGGAGAGCCTGTTCCACGGCTGCCCGATCGTCGCCTTCGACGTCCCCTATGGCCCCCGCGAACTCGTCCGCCAGGCTGAAACCGGCTTCCTTGTGCCCTTTGCCGATGAGGAGGCTTTTGCCGACCGCGTTGCCACCATCCTGGAGAACGAGGCGCTCCACCGCGACATGTCCGAGGCGGCCCGCCGCGATGCCGGGAGGTTTGCGATGCGCCACACGGCCGACCTGTGGCGCGACCTGCTGAACCGGCTGTTCCGCGGAGAGGAAGACAAGCGGCTGGCACCTGCGCCTAGGCAGTCGGGCGCCGCACCCGGCAGTCATGGCTCCGGCGCTTCCGGCGCCATGCACCGCCTGTATTCGGCTGACACACCCTGTCAGCAGTGAACCGGCACCCCCTTCTCCCGCATCAGTTGAGGCGGCATACTCGACCTCTCGCAGAGGGAGGAAGACCATGCCGCCTCAATTGGTGCGGGTTCAGCATTTTGCCATTTCCCTGGACGGTTTCGGAACCGGTGTCGGCCAGAGCCTCGAACAGCCTTTCGGCCACGCTGGTGAACGCCTTCACGGCTGGATGAAGAACACGCGCTGGGCCAGGCCCCTCTTCGGCCTCACGGGCGGCTCCGCCGGCATCGACGATGCGTTACTGCGTACCTTCGACGTCAACATCGGCGCCGAAATCATGGGCGCCAACAAGTTCGGCCCGCCCGGCTGGCACGAAAACCCGGACTGGAAGGGCTGGTGGGGCGACAATCCGCCTTTCCACACACCTGTCTTTGTGCTGACGCACCACCCCCGCCCGTCGATCGCAATGGAGGGCGGCACCATCTTCCATTTCCTGAATGCCTCGCCCGAAGAAGCCCTCGCTGAGGCGCGGAAGGCGGCGGGTGGCAAGGACGTGCGCATCGGCGGGGGTGTAAAGACGGTGCGCTCCTTCCTGGAGGCCGGACTTATCAACCACATGCACATCGTGCTGGTGCCCGTCGTCCTTGGCCGCGGCGAACGCCTGTGGGAAGGCCTGGAAGATCTGGAGAAGGACTTCGACATCGAAGCCACCTCCTCCCCCAGCGGCGTGACGCATTTGATGTTCATGCGGAAGGGCTAGGCCTCCCAACAGCCTGTGCGCGTGACGGATGCCGATGCAAGAGCCGGGCACGCCGTCGCGCCCGGCACGCAACCGCCGAAACGGCTTCAAGCCACGGTATTCTTGATAACCTCGCCGTTCTTGATGATGAGGCGCATGTTGACGGGCTTCGAGAGCAGCGTGGCGTCCTCGGCAGGGTTGCCTTCGACCAGCAGTAGATTGGCCTTCGCACCGGCGAACACGTTGCCGATCTCGTGCTCCTTGCGCAGCAGCCGCGCGGCGTTGATCGTGGCACTCTGCAGCACATCCTTGGCCGGCAGCACGCGCGAGCGGTAGGTGAACTCGTCCGACTGGTGATAGTGCAGGCTGATGTGCGTGAGATCCGTGCCGAAGGCCATCGGCACGCCGGCCTCCTTCAGGATCACCATTGCATTGTATGCGCTCTCACGCGCCTGCTGGGCACGGGCCTGCTGCTCCGGCGTCATCGATGAGGACTTGTCCTCCAGCGTCTCGAAGGTTGCCATGGTCGGCACCGCGAAGCAGCCCTTTTCCTTCATCATCCGCGCCGTCTTTTCGGAGACGAATACGCAGTGCTCGATGGTCCTGACCCCGAGCCGCACACACCGCTCGATCGCCTTGTCCGTATAGGCATGAGCTGCCACATAGGTGTCGGCAATGATAGCCTCCTCGACGATCGCAGCGATCTCTTCCTCGGAGAACGCCAGATGGGTGATCGGCACGCCAGTCGGCGCCAGGCCGCCGTTGGCGATGATCTTGATAAACTGCGCGCCGGCGCGGATCTCCTGCCGCACGGCCTTCCGCACTTCCGGCACGCCGTCGCAGATGTGCGACTTGGAGCCGAGCTGGAAGCGGAGATATTCCGGATCCTGCTCATCCCACTTCGCGCGCACGTCCTGGTGCCCGCCGGTCTGGCACAGCATCTTGCCGCAGATCACGAGATCTGGCCCGACGATCGTGCCCTCCTCGATGGCCATCACGTATCCCCTGTCGGCACCGCCCACGTCGCGCACCGTGGTGAAGCCGCGCATCAGCATGCCATTGAGGATGCGCGCCGCCCGCGCCGCCACCAGCGAGTTGGGCAGCGTTGCGTTCTGCACCGTCGACCACGACGACATGTTGATGTGGACATGGCAGTCGATCAGGCCGGGCATCAGCGTCAGGCCCTTGCAGTCGATCACCTCCCTGCCGTCCTCCTGCACCGGCGCGTGGTTGAGCTCGGCGATCCTGCCGCCGTTCAGCACCACATTGTCGTAGTGCGTGACCTCGCAGGACTCGGTGTCCAGCACACGAACATTCTTTAGCACGGTGGTCTTCATCTGAGGTCTCCAGGGGGATCGGGACAGCTGCGATTGATGCGGGCGGCAACGCGCGTTGCCGATGGTGCGGCGACTATTAGGAACCGCCCGGGGGAATTGCAATGCGCCCTCTGGGACCGCGACGTTATTGTCAGATGAGGGCCGCGGAAATCACCCGCTGATACATAAACAGCCGCTTCATCATGTCATAGGTATCATTTCACCAATGAACTTGTAGCAGGCGGAATGGTCTGCCAAAGAGCCTGCGGACTGCGAAGTCAGGAGCCTGCCGCCGGCGGCGGAAACGCATGCGCGGCAGGCGGCTTCATCCCCCTTGAACCCGAGGAGCATAGAGTGACCAAGACTACATTGCTGCACGGCATCGCCGGTGCCGTGCTTTCGCTGGCGGCCTTCGCCATGCCCGCGCAGGCGGTCGAACTGAAGATCGGCCTGCAGGACGACGTTGACATTCTCGACCCCGACCAGTCTCAGACCTTCGCGGGTCGGCTCGTGTACACGAGCCTGTGCGACAAGCTGGTCGACATTTCCTCCAAGGTGGAGATCGTCCCTCAGCTCGCCACCGACTGGTCCTTCTCCAAGGACGGTCTGACGCTCACCATGAACCTGCGCCAGGACGCGGTCTTCCACGACGGCACGCCGTTCAACGCGGAGGCGGTGGTTTACAACATCCAGCGTTCGATGAACCTGCCGGAGTCGCGCCGCAAGTCCGAGCTGAAGTCGATCGAGAAGGTCGAGGCGACGGGTCCCTACCAGGTCACCATCACGCTGAAGGCTCCGGACGCCACGCTGCTCTCGCAGTTCTCCGACCGCGCCGGCATGATGATCTCCGCGGCCGCCGCCGAGTCGGGGGGCGCCCCCTTCGCCCAGAACCCCGTCTGCTCCGGCCCGTTCAAGTTCGTTGAGCGTATCCAGAACGACCGCGTCGTACTGGAGAAGTTCCCGCAGCACTGGAACGCCGCCAACATCCACATCGACCGCCTGACCTTCCTGCCGATCCCGGACTCCACCGTCCGCCTGGCGAACCTGCAGTCCGGCGATCTCGACATGGTCGAGCGCATGGCCGCCACCGACGCGGCGACCGTCGAGGCCGATCCGAACCTTCAGCTGCTGGACATCGTGAGCCTCGGCTACAACGCGCTCTACATCAACGTCGGCGACAAGGCCCCCGGCCTGATCGGCAAGGACAAGCGCCTGCGCCAGGCCTTCTCCAAGGCCATCGACCGCGAGGCGCTCTACCAGATCGTGTACGAGGGCAAGGGCAGCGCCGGCAACCAGCCGTTCTCCCCGGCCAGCATCTGGTACGACAAGAGCCGTCCCGTCGAGCCGCGTGACGTCGAGGCCGCCAAGGCCCTCATCAAGGAAGCCGGCTTCGACCGCGTGGCGGTGGAGCTGCGCCACGCAAACAATCCGGTCGTCACCCAGATGGCCCAGGTCATCCAGGCGATGGCTTCCGAAGCCGGTTTCGACGTGAACCTGCGCGCAATGGAATACGCCGCCATGCTCGCCGAGCAGACCGCAGGCACCTATGAGATGGGCCGCATGAACTGGTCCGGCCGCCCCGATCCCGACGGCAGCATCCACCAGTTTGTCACCTGCGACGGCGGCATGAACGACGTCCACTACTGCAACCCGAAGGTTGACGAACTCCTCAACAAGGCCCGCACCTCGACCGACTACGAGACCCGCAAGGCCCTTTACGACGAGGCGAACGCCATCCTTCTGGACGAGCTGCCGATCATCTATCTTGGCCATGAGGCCTACCTCTATGGCCTGAACAAGAAGATCCAGGGCTTCGAGCTGTATCCGGACGGCATGATCCGCCTCGCCGGTGTGAAGGTCGTCGAATAACAGCGGGCACAAATGAAGAATGGGGCCGGGAGCCGCCCGCTCCCGGCCCTTTTTCGCAGGTTTCGCCACGCCCCCCGTGGCGGCAACACATAGGTGAGGAACCTGTTGTCCACGCGAACGGTGATCGCGTTGACCGGAACTGGTTCCCTGGACTAGCTTACAGGCACATTACCGAGCGGCATATCGCCGCGCCATTCGGAGGAAACGATGAAAGCAAAACTACTTGCGGCCGTGACCGGCCTGATGATGATGGTCGGCTCCGCCCAGGCGCTGACGGTCTATTCCAGCGTCGATGAGGAAAACGCTTCCCGCATCCTGAAGGCCTTCACCGACGCCACGGGCGTGAAGGTGGACATGGTCTTCCTGTCCTCCGGCCCTGCCCTTTCGCGCATCGAGGCCGAGGCAAGCAATCCGCAGGCCGACGTCTGGTTCGGTGCCCCGAGCGAGAACCACATTCTGGCAGCCGAGCGCGGTCTGGTGGAGCCTTACGTCTCCGCCAACGCCGGTGATCTCGCCGACGAATTCAAGGACGCCAACGGCAACTGGCACGCCATCTATACCAACCCGCTCGCCCTCGGCGTGCGCACCGACCTTCTGGAAAGCCGCGGCGCTCCGATCCCGGCCTCCTGGGAGGACCTGAAGAACGAGGCTTATCGCGGCCTGATCCAGATGCCTTCGCCACAGTCCTCCGGCACCGCCTACGCCGTCATCCTGACGCTGATCCAGCTCTGGGGTGAGGACAAGGCCTATGAGTACCTGAAGGAGCTGAACCCGAACATCCAGACCTACACGCAGAGCGGCACGGCTCCCTCCGGCGCGCTGGGCGTTGGCGAAACTCCGATCGCGCTGCAGTTCTCGCCCGGCTTCCTGAAGCTGGTGGACGAGGGCTTCCCGGTGAAGGTTGTGTTCCCGTCGGAAGGTGTGGGCTACGAGGTCGCCGCCATGTCCATCCTGAAGGGCGCCAAGAACCTCGACGACGCCAAGAAGCTGGTCGACTGGATGACGTCGGCGGAAGGTCAGGAGCAACTTGCCGCAGCCAAGACCTATTTCCTTCCGATCCGTTCGGATGTAAGCGCTGGTGAAGGTATTCCCACGCTGAAAGACATCAAGCTCGTATCCTACGACCCTGCCTTTGCTTCCGAAAACCGCCAGCGTCTGGTTGATCGCTGGGTAGACGAGGTGCTTGGTCAGTAACAACGGCAATCCAACGTGCTAGCCACCGCTCGCTCACAGATCCGCGTTCTCGCGCGGGACCCCATTCTGCTCGCGCTGATCGCCATCATCTTCGCCGCGATCCTGCTTTTCGTGGTCTATCCGCTGATAATGGTCTTCATTGCCAGCCTGCAGGACCGCGGCCAGTGGACACTGGCGAACTATGCGCTGATCGGCGAGCGGCGGCTCTACCGCAATGCGCTCTGGAACAGCCTTTCCGTGGGCGCATTGGTCGGCCTCATCGGCGTGCTCATCGGCTATGTGGCGGCCTTCGTGCTCACCCGGCTCAACGTGCCGGGCAAGCGCCTGCTGCACTACCTGATGATCGTGCCGATCATTTCGCCGCCCTTTGTCTCGGCGGTTTCGATTGTCTTCCTGTTCGGCAACAACGGTCTTGTCACCCGCCAGCTGCTCGGTCTGCAGGACTTCAGCATCTACGGCTTCCACGGCGTTGTCTGGTCGCAGATCTTCACCTTCGCGCCCATCGCCTACCTTTCGCTGCGCGGTGTGCTCGCCTCCATCAGCCCGACGCTCGAGGACGCGGCGCTGAACATCGGCGCCTCCCGCTGGCAGGTGTTCTGGAAGGTCACCTTCCCGCTCTCCCTGCCGGGCGTGGCGAGCGCCTTCCTGGTCGTATTCATCGAATCCATGGCCGACTTCGGCAATCCGCTCGTCCTTGCCGGAGCCGCCTTCCCGATGCTCGCCCCGCAGGCCTATCTGGAGATTACCGGCTCCTTCAACCTGGCGCGCGGCGCGATGCTTTCGGTCATCCTGCTGCTGCCGTCGATCACGGCCTTTACCATCCAGCGCTACTGGATCGCCAAGCGCCAGTACGTGACCGTCACCGGCAAGCCCACCGCCTCGACGTCCAAGGTCGTCAGCACCCCGGTGAAGGCGCTGCTCTATGCCTCCGTGCTGCTGTTCGCCCTCATCGTGCTCATGTTCTACGCGGTGATCTTCATCGGCGCCTTCACGAAGGTCTGGGGCTTCGACTACACGCTGACCCTCGACCACTTCTTCTACGTCTTCAACGTTGGTCTCGACACGGTGAAGGACACGCTGATCATCGCGCTCATCACCACGCCGGTCAGCGGCATCTTCGGCATGCTCGTCGCCTTCCTGGTCGTGCGCCGCGTCTTTCCCGGCCGTAGCGCCCTGGAGTTCGGCTCCATCCTTTCCTTCGCCGTACCGGGAACGGTGGTCGGCATCGGCTACGTGCTGGCCTTCAACCAGCCTCCGCTGCTGCTGACCGGCACCCTGACCATCCTGGTGCTCTGCTTTGTCTTCCGCTACGTGCCTGTCGGCATCCAGTCGGGCATCGCCGTCCTGCGCCAGATCGACCCGGCAATCGAGGAAGCGGCCCAGAATCTCGGCGCCAGCGCGCTGACCACCTTCCGCAAGGTGACCCTGCCGCTCATCGCGCCGGCCTTCTTCTCCGCCCTCGTCTATGCTTTCGTCCGTGCGATGACCGCCATCAGCGCCGCGATCTTCCTGGTCTCGGCCAATTGGAACCTGATGACGGTGCAGATCCTCAATCAGGTGGGCTCCGGCCGTCTTGGCGTGGCCGCTGCTTTCTCCGTCGTCGTCATCGCGCTCGTGCTCGTCGCCGTGATCATTATCAACGCGATCGTGACCCGCATGACCCGGCACATGACTATGGTGAAATTCTAATGGCTGAAGCCGTCCAGATCCGTAACCTCGTCAAGCGCTTCGACAGCCCGGACTCTCCCGGCCAGAGCGTGTTCGCCGTCCGCAATGCCAGCCTCGAGGTTGCCCCCGGCGAACTCGTGACGCTACTCGGCCCCTCCGGTTGCGGCAAGACCACCCTTCTGCGCATGATCGCGGGCTTCGA
Source organism: Chelativorans composti (assembly GCF_039541695.1). NCBI lineage: Bacteria > Pseudomonadati > Pseudomonadota > Alphaproteobacteria > Hyphomicrobiales > Phyllobacteriaceae > Chelativorans > Chelativorans composti. The sequence continues at coordinate 86,206 of NZ_BAABGS010000002.1, forward strand.
GGAACCGACCTCGGGCGACATCCTGTTCGGCGACCGCCGCATGAATGACGTCGCACCCAACCGCCGCGACGCCGCGATGGTATTCCAGTCCTACGCCATCTTCCCGCATCTCTCGGTCTACGAGAACGTGGTTTTCGGCCTGCGACTGAAGAAGATGCCCGCCGACGAGATCCAGAAGCGCGCGGAGCGTGTCATGGCCATCACCGGCCTGACCCACATGGCGAACCGCTCGCCGAACCAGCTCTCGGGCGGCCAGCAGCAGCGCGTGGCGCTCGCCCGCGCGATCATCATGGAGCCGCGCGTCCTGCTCTTCGACGAGCCGTTGTCGAACCTCGACGCGAAGCTCCGCGACCAGATGCGCGTGGAGATCCGCGAACTGCAGCAGCGCCTTGGCATCACCACGCTCTACGTAACCCACGATCAGATCGAGGCCATGAGCATCTCCGACCGCATCGTGGTCATGAATGGCGGCGTCATCGAACAGATTGGCACGCCGCGCGAAATCTACGCGCGCCCGGCGACCCGTTTCGTGGCCGAGTTCATCGGCAAGGCCAACTTCCTGAAGGCCATCGTCCTCGACGGCGAGACAATCGACGTGGGCGGCGTGAAGGTGCGCTACGTCAACCAGCGCCAGCCTGGCGAGCAGCTCACCCTGGTCCTGCGCCCGGAAGCCATTGCGCTCTCCCCCGACGCGGGCGACTTCCGCGCCACCGTGAAGCGCGCCATGTTCCTCGGTAACATCGCCGAATACCTGCTTGAGATCGAAGGCGTTGGCGAATGGCTGGTCGACTCGCCGAACCCGGGGGAATCCGGCCTGTTCCAGCCCGGCACGCGCATCTACGCCTCGCCCTCGAAGGCGGCCCTGCACGCGGTGGAATAGACTGGTTAATAGAGGTGACGTAAGCACGAGCCATGAGCAACGGTCAGTTGTCGTTGACGGATGTGTCTGACGGGTTGGGCGTCAACCTTTTCCAGAGTCTCTTCACCTGGCGGCCATCCGAAAACAAAACCTCGTCCGAAAACTTCCTCACGGAAGCATTCGTATATTGTCTGCGTATCAACCAGCGCTTCTGCCAGGCTTGGCTGTCTGAACTCATCGGGACCGCGGTCGACGTGTCGGATCTAACGATTGTTACACGAGCCTCGCACAGGGACGAGGATCAGGCCGCCGTTGTTTACCCGGATATCGACATCCAGGGACGCTTAACCAGCGGAGAGCGGTTCAAGCTGCTTGTCGAAGTCAAGTGGAACGCCCCCTACGACCCCGAACAGCTTCGAAAATACAGCCGGCTTCTGTCAGGTCCGAAGGCATGCCTGGTCTTCATCAGTCCACAGGCTCGGGATTGCCGGAGGGCCGCGCAGGATGCGGTTTTGCTTGGTTCCAACTTCAAATCATTGCGATGGGACCAGGTTCACCGGAAGCTTGCTCTCTTTGCCTCAGATTGCAGAATGACGCGTGAACTGGTGGAATTCATGGATTTCCAGGGACTAGGCGCATCCAGCCCGATCTCGGAACAGATGCTGTTCCACTACCTTCAGAGCCGCGATTTCCTGCCACGGCTTCTGCACTACACGAGAAAACTCCACAACGAGTATGACTGGGATTTTCTGCCTGCCTTTTATCATTCGCGGAACTGCCAGGAAGTCCGGGACGTGTACGGCAGAATCGGCATTTCCTTCCGGCCGCGGGGATGGAACGGGGCGATTTCTGTCGGGTTTCTGTACTCTACTTTCGACCACAAGGTACCTTTCGCGGATGGAAGCAACGCCGGCGTGGACGTGGTCCTGCGGATTGAATGCGCACCCAGGGCACCCCATCGCGCAATCGCGGAAGCAGCTGTCAGGCATGTCGCCGATGAGGCGCGGAAGGCAGGCGGCATCATTCGTATTGCGGGAGACCCGGAAAATGGCAATGCCCACACACTCCTCCTCGCCCAGAGAAGTCTGAGCGACTTCCTGAAATTTTCAACCGAGTCCGAGCAGCTGGACCAGATCTACCAGCAGATCCGGGCCTGGGCTGAATCTCTGTTCGCCGACGGGAGCCTCGGCGAAGCACTTGCATTCCTCGTGGAGCCAGAACCGAAGGATCACACCCCTGCCAACACGGCGGAATAGTGGATAGCGGCGCCGCTGAGTACGAAGACGTGCCAGATGGCGTTCTGGAAGCGTAGCCGCTCCCACAAGTAGAAGATCACGCCCACCGAATAGACAATGCCGCCGGTAAGCAGCAGAACCAGCACGATCGGCGGGAAGCTCTCGTACAGTGTTCGGAACAACCCCACACCACTCCAGCCGAGACCGAGGTAGAGCAGTACCGCCAACCGGTCGAACCGGCCCGCGAACGCGATCTTGAGACAGAAGCCGATGGCTGCCACCGTCCAGATGAAGATGAGCAGTCCGGTCGCGCCCGCCTGCTGCGCGAACGGCGTATAGGTGCCCGCGATCAGCAGGAAGATCGCCGCATGGTCGCACTTGCGCAGCTTCCACTTGAACGGGCTCACCGGCCACATGTTGTAGACAGCCGACATGGTGAGCGTGGCCACCAACGTCAGCGCGTAGATTGCGGTGGCGACGAACAGGCTCGGCTCCGCGCGCCACAGGTTGACGACAACCAGCACGACCGCGCCCGTCAGCGCGAGCGCAACGCCGATCACATGCACGACTCCATCAGCGACCATCTCGGCACGGTCGTAACGCCAGGACGGCTGCTTCATTTCCACGCTCCTTAAAGCCCGAACTGTGACCGCTGAATGTGGCTGTTTGGGGATGCTTGCCCAACGCGTCAGGAGCAACTTGGATCCGCGCGGAGTTGTCACCGCCGAAATGCTCCCGGCAGCCTTTGGGAGTGATTCAGGACGCATCCCGCCTTATTGCGCCGCGCGCGGCCCGTAGACGATGACCAGAGCCCCGACGACGCAGATCAGGGCGCCCAGCACATCCCAGCGGTCGGGTGCGGACCCCTCCACCGCCCACATCCAGACGAGCGACGAGAAAATGTAGATCCCGCCATAGGCCGCGAAGGCGCGGCCGGCGAAATCCGCCTCGATGCGCGTCAGCGCCCAGGCGAACAGCGCCAGGCTCATCATGCCGGGCAGGAGCCACAGCGGGCTATTGCCCAGCCTAAGCCAGGCCCAGAAGGCGAAGCAGCCGCCGATCTCGGCTACGGCCGCGAGAAGATAGGTCGGGATGGTCCACATGCAGTCTCTCCTCCGCGGATCGTTGCCGCAGATCGCTGCCAATGTCGAGGCTCGGCCATCGGGCCGCTTCCGTCCACCGCCGTGCTATGGTTTACTTGTAGGCAGCACGAGGGAGGAAACCGGATGACTGCTTTCACCTGAGCGACCGTTTCTTGCACGGCTGGGAAACGGCTTCCATGCTTCCGCCGGTTACATCTCCGTCCTTGTCCAACCACCGAACGTTCACCGCTATCTGGATTCCGCATTGGGGGCGCGGATGAAGACGTCTCTGCGAACCGTTGTCTGGGTTCTTGTCATTGGCGCGAGTGCGATCTGCCTGTGGGAAATCTTCCGCGCCTTCCACGATTCATGGCCGAGGCTTTGCGACGGAACCGACGGGGCTTGCCTGCGGGAATGGATCGACGCGCTGAGCGGCTGGGCCGCCTTCGTCGTCGGCGCCGGCACGATCTTCTTCCTCGCGCGGCAGACACGGGAGCTCAAGCGGCAGACGGAGTTCGTCCTCGGCGACGCCATGCCCACGGTGAGCATCACCGATGACGATGTCGAGGAGAGCAGTGTCCAGCTTCGGGTGACCAACTGGAACCGGCATCCCGTGCGAATCACCGGTATCAAGGTCGAGAAGCCCGTCTGGGTGCGGCAGGTTCTGGAAAGACGCAACCGGGGAACCGTCGAATGGCCGCTCCAGCGGATCGAGGAGCTCGGCATAAGCATCCCCGGCTGGGAGAACCGTTTCGAGCCGCCGCCCTTCCGGGTGCTCGAGCTCACCTTCAGCTCGCGCGAGGATGCCCAGGGAGCCGACCATCTTTACCGCGAGGTCGGCGTCCACGTTCATGGCACGATCCTTGGAAACCGTCACAAGGCCTTCGACCTCCACGCCGTACACCCGTATACACTGGTTTGGGTGGAGAATGGCGCCCAGGCCAGTAAACACGAGGGCGAGGCGACCATGGCAACGGTGGCCTAGAGCCGCTTGCTGGCCATGGGAAACCCTGGCCGGCTCCGGCGAATCAGCCCGTGTCCATGCCGGCTGCGCCGGTCCGTTTACCGTCACGGATGCGCTGCGCCCTTCAAACTGATGTTGCTTAAACGTCACTATTCCACGGCAACTGCATGCGCAGCCCCAGCCCTGCCGCCCATAGGGTTACGCGCTTGATCTGACGCAAAGCGACCGCTTATGGCCGCTGACAATTTGCGGAGTGTCGCAACCCATCTTCAAGGTTAGTCTGATGAAGCATTTCACGCGCAGGCTTCTGGCCGTTACGGCCATGACCTTCGTCACGGCGTCTGCTTATGCTGCGGATCTCGTGGCGCCCTCGCCCTCCGTTGAGGCTGCTCCGGTCGTTGCCCACTCTCCCTGGCAGCTGCGTCTTCGCGCCCTGGGCGTGCTCCCGGACAACAAGGGCTTCGTCGATCAGATCCCGGGCTCAGATCTGAGCTTCTCCAAGACGATCACGCCTGAACTCGACATTACCTACTACTTCACCGATAACCTCGCCGCCGAGCTGATCCTCGGCACGACCTATTCCAACGTGAATGGCGAGGGCACGATTGCCGGTCTGGGCAAGCTCGGCAAGACCTGGATCCTGCCGCCGACCCTGACCCTGCAGTATCACTTCACCGATTTCGGCGCCTTCAAGCCCTACATCGGTGCGGGCGTGAACTACACGATCTTCTACAACCAGGATGCCGCTGGCGCCATCGACCGCCTCAAGGTGAAGAACTCCTGGGGCGCCGCGCTTCAGGTCGGCTTTGACTACATGCTCGACGACCACTGGGGCGTGAACTTCGACGTCAAGAAGCTCTTTCTGGAACCGAAGTTCGAAGCTGACGTTGCTGGCGGCACCGTCACCGGTAAGGCCAAGCTGAACCCGTGGCTGATCGGCGCCGGCGTGACCTACCGCTTCTAATTCGGATTGGTCTTTCGTGATGGCAGGACCGGACATCAGTCCGGACCTGCGTCCGAAGCCGATACGGGGCATTCCGGATTTCGCTCGCAGCCGGAATGCTTTTTTTTGCAGGCCTGCCCGCACGCGTCATACGTCCGCAGCGGGCGTCCCTTCCTTTGACCTTTGCCCGCGCGCTTAGTTTTTCAGGCGGTAATCGAGCGCCGGCTTCCGGTCTCCGATGAGCGATGAATAGGTGAAGTCTGGCCCGCGCTCCTGCTCGAACTCCGCCTTGGCCTGATCGATCAGCTCCGGCGACTGCAGCAGCTCCGCCGCGGTGAAGGCGAGCGTCTCGGCCGCGAGCCTCATGCCCTTGTATCCGATCCCTATGCCGCCTGCCGCCACGGCCTGCCAGCTATGCGCAGGCGTTCCCGGCACCCAGGTTGCGGTGTTGAGGCCGACCGTCGGGGCAACCCAGCTCACGTCGCCCACATCGGTGGAGTAGTATCCCTGTTCGCCGAACGTGTATTTCTCTACCTCCCCGACACTGGATAGCGGCGGCGTGGCCTGCAGCGTCTTCTGCATCTTCGTGGCGAAGGCGACCTCGTCATCATCCCATTTGATCGGAGCGGCCGCGCGGAGGTTGCCGTCCATGACGTGTCCGAGCGTATCGTTTGGCAATACGGAATAGACACCGCTGATCCGTTCCATGGAATACTCTGTCTCCGTGCCGAGCGCAGCGCCTTGCGCGGCCTTCTCGATGCGCGCCACGATGTCCCGCACGACCGCCGGGTCCGGATTTCGTACGTAGAGATAGCTCTCCGCGAAGGCGGGCACCACGTTGGGCGCCGCCCCTCCGTTGGACACGATGTAGTGTATGCGCGTCTCCTGGAGCACATGCTCGCGCATCATGTTGATCATGTGATGGAAGGCTTCCACGGCCTGGAGCGCCGAACGGCCCCGTTCGGGAGACAAGGCCGCATGCGCCGACACGCCCCGGAACCGGACCTTGACGGCCACATTGGCCAGCGACCATCCCTGGCTGGCGGTATTCCGGTCGCCCGGATGCCAGTGCAGAACCACGTCGACGTCATCGAAGAGGCCCGCTCGAACCATGTAAACCTTGCCCGAACCGCCTTCCTCTGCCGGAGTGCCGTAGAGCCGGATTTGCCCCTCGACATTATTGTCCTTCATCCATAGGGCAACGGCGATGGCCGCGGCGACGGAGCCCGTGCCAAACAGATGGTGTCCGCAGGCATGTCCGCTCGTGATGCCGTCGACGGGCTGCTGGAAAGGCACCGCATCCTGCGAGAAGCCCGGCAGCGCGTCCATTTCTGCCAGGATGGCGATCACGGGACCGTGGTCGCTGCCCGCTTTTGCGACGAAGGCCGTGGGAATGCCGGCCACGCCCTCTTCGACCTGGAAGCCGTATTTCTCCAGCTCGCTGATGAGCAGATTGGCCGTATTGACCTCCTGGTAGCCCAGCTCCGGCCGGCTCCAGATCTGGTGCGCCACCTCCCGCATGCGCGGCTCATAGCTGGCGATATAGCCGTCCAGCTGCGAGCGGATATCGTCGGAAAGCCCGGAAGCCAGGGTGGATGCCGAACTCGATGCGATGATGGAGCATGCAAACACACTTGCTACAAACGGTTTCATAAAAATCATCTCAGATGAAAATTCTTGAGCAAACAAGAAGTCCAATATGACATAACCGAAGGTTGAACGCTTCAGGAAATGCCACGCATGGTGCGCTTTCAACCATCCGGTTATCGTGGCAGCCTGGCTGCAAGCTCCGGGAGAAGGCTGTGCGCAACTTCGATTTCACATCCTGGCAGGGTGTCCTGTCCACCCTTGTGGGCATCGCCCTGTTTGCGCTGGTGGGGATCGGCATCCGCCTCCTCATGATGACCACGATCCAGCAGCGCCAGCAGCGGCAGAACCGTCAGATCAACGAGCGCCTGCGAACGCTGATCGCCGCCTACAAGGTGCTGGGCGGCTCGTTCACGGGCAGGCTTTCGGTCGACCCGCGCCACCTGCGCGACATCCGGGCGGCCGAGCGCAAGGCGGCCGAGCAGGGCGGCGAGGCGGTTGCCCCGCGCACCATGAGCGAGGAGACCTTCGAGCGTGTCCGCCTGATCCGCGACGCGGTGGAGGCTGCCCTCTCGGACATCATCCTGCTCGGCACCGACGAGCAGGTGCGCCTTGCCGCGAAGGCCGCGCGCGACCTCGCCGCAGGCAACGAGATCCACACCCATGAACTGGTGGTGTCGCTGCGTAACTTCATCCGCGAGGCGCTGGACCTTTCTCCAATCCCGCCCGACCTGGAGATTCCCATGCAGGGCCCGACCCGCCCGGCGGCCGGCGGCGGCCGCAGCCGTGGCGGCGGCCAGCAGGGGAGCCGCGAAGGCGGCCCGGGAGGCGGAGGTGGGGGCGGCGCTGGCGGCGGCGCGGGTGGAGCGGCCGGCGCCGGCGGCATGGGCATGGGAATGGGTCTTGGCCCCGGCGGCCGCGGGGACGATGGGGCGGGGTGAGTGGACGCGTGGGCCTCGACAATCCGCCGGAAAGCAGGTCCAGTTCAGTCATCGCCAGACGCTGGCCGGCACAGATGTCGGCACCTATCCGCCTTGGCCATCTACCCTGCTCACCTTTGCATCTGCCCTGCCCGCTGAGTAGGACAAACGGTCAGGATAAGTCTTTGAGCCTCCCCTCTGTAGAAACCTCACATTCTCCATTGATGCTAGGGGCGGGTTGGGTTAAGAAGGCGGCAGTTCGCGTCCGGCCCATGGGCCGGATCACGCACCCGTAGCTCAGTTGGATAGAGTGCTGCCCTCCGAACACGGATTGCCAGAAATTTATCTAATAATACAATGCCTTATCCGATAAGGACTTGTGACTCCTGTTGATCAGGTGCGCGAGGGAACGGCACAACCCCGCCACTCCCCGGAGAGCTGCTGATAGGCTACGGTTCGATGACGCTCGGCTGCGGAAGAAGGGGCGACCCTTGGCGCTGACACAGACGCAAATCATTCAGTCGATGGCAGAAGCCCTGTCGTGGTTCGAGAAGGAACTGAGCCGGGGTGTAACCCCGGCGGAGCTTAACCATCTGACCGGCCGAATTGGCGAACTGTATGCCGCTATGATCACTCGGGGACAGATGGCCCTCGAGTCGAAGCAACGAGGCTATGACGTGATCGTCGGAAGTCTGCTGTCGGCTTCAGGTCAGGGAGGGTTTCGCTTTCCGGGTCTGGTAGCCGATCCAATACTCTTCGATCGCCCACAGCGCCCCAGGACGGAGTTGCTTGATGCGAGCAATTGCATCCTCATACAGCTCGGATGTCATGTTTGACCATCCTCCCTGCTTATTGATCTCAGTCCAAATATATGAGCCCGGCTCTCCAACGTCTGCCTTCCGCAGCGCTGCTACGAGAATCCTGTCAATCGGCGGATGAATATAGTTCAACACCCGCTCTTGGCCAATAAGAGCGGCCTTAAGGTAGCAGTTGATCATTTTGGCAGCGATACCGTGTGAAAACGCGCCATACAATCTCGCAGTTGAGGCGCACTGCGCCAATCTCTCACGCATGCGAGCGTGCTCAGCGTCGAATGTTGCAGCGCTGGGAAGATTTTCCAACCAATCCGGCAACCCCGCTTTCTCCATTAGCTTGACGCCCAGCTCAACGGAAAAACGACATTTGCTCGATGCGCCCGATGCGCTTGCGGCACACCAGGCTGCGAAACGGTGCCTATGCACGTTGAACGTATATTCTTCCATAGAAAGCCCCCTTCTCTCCAGGATCGGACCCTACCGATTTATTTTATCGACGCAATACGTGCTGCAATCACGGGCCCTAAGTCGCAACACATACCCATGTGACAACTGCTCAGACCAGGCAGCACTCTCCGGCACAGATGATATGATCTAACCCGTTGATCCTGCAAGGCCCCGCAGCGACTCAGGAAGGCACCCTACAGCGCGTTTCAGTGCCGCGGCACAATCTGGTCACATCGGACCAGGAATGCTCCTTGGCACCCTCTACGGGGCATCCTACGCATCATGAGGCACATAAACAGGAGGTGCTTCATGGCGACGATCCGCAGGCTCAGAGGTCGGTGGCAAGCGCAGGTCAGACGTAAAGGAATTCCCCCGCGTGCCAAGTCCTTCGATGCAAAAATAGATGCCGAGAAGTGGGCGCGCAATCTCGAAGCCGAACTTGATCGCTGCGGCTCGCTCCCGGATACGCGCCTGGCTGAGCAGATGACGGTGCGAGACCTATTCGAGCGCTATTTGAAAGAGATCACACCGCACAAGCGCTCAGCTTCCAGCGAAGTCTATCGCATCGGAGCGATGCTCAAGCGCGACATTGCGCACAGGACGCTGGCCACGCTGACGCCTCAGCACATCGCCACCTACCGGGATGAGCGGTTGGCCGTTGCCTCTCCCGCGACCGTGATCCGCGAGCTCAACTCACTTGGACATGCAATCGACATCGCACGCAAGGAGTGGGGCGTGCATCTGCCAGAGAACCCGTGCCGCATGATCCGCCGCCCAAAGCCACCGCGTGGTCGCGATCGCAGACTGCAGCCCGGAGAAGAAGAGCGCCTGCTCGAAGCCGCTGACACTGGTCGCAATCCACTCATGCGTCCGCTGATCATCCTCGCCCTCGAGACAGCCATGCGTCAGGGCGAGCTTCTGGGGCTCACCTGGGACAACGTCAACCTGGAGCGTCGCCTTGCTCATCTACCACTGACCAAGAATGGTGAAGCCCGTGACGTGCCACTCTCGACGCGAGCCGCTGCTGTTCTCCGGGAGCTCAAGGAGACTGCTACCAGCGATAGGGTGAGAACGGCGGTGAGAAACTAGTCCACGGAAGCGGCGGCATGGAGCTGCTGCGGGCGGTGTAAAAATCGTCCACCCTTTCCCTTTCTGCGACAGCAGGGAGG
>NZ_BAABGS010000003.1:0-7920 GCF_039541695.1 Chelativorans composti
CGAGCGCCTGGCCGAAGCGGGCATCGAGCCCTCCGTCGGCAGCGTCGGCGACTCTTACGACAACGCTCTCGCCGAGACGATCAACGGCCTGTACAAGACCGAAGTGATCCATCGACGCGGGCCATGGCGCTCGTTCGAGGCCGTCGAGTTCGCGACGCTGGAATGGGTCGACTGGTTCAACAATCGCCGGCTGCTGGAGCCCATCGGCAACATCCCGCCGGCCGAAGCCGAGGAACGCTACTACGCTATGCTCGAAGAGCCGGCCATGGCAGCGTGACTCAAACCAAAATGCCTCCGGCAATCCCGGCGCGGTTCACTTGTTTGTTGCCATGGTCGGTGAGTTGAAGCCTCCGGCAAACCCGGTGCGGTTCACATTCTAGGCTCTCCTAGCATCGGAGCGGCATCTATTTGCAAGGAGTTAGAACCGTTCTAGCGGCAAGAACTGAAATATCAACACAACGTCCTCGGGACTAACGCAGATCATCACTGGAATGCGCATGACTCAACTCACATCTGCGTCCTGTTAGCAAAAACAGAGTAGGTAAACTATGCACATATTTAGAGAGACAGCCCCCAAGTACTGGAACGCAGGTCTCCCGGCCATCCCTTTGATGACCAATGGCAAGCGACCGGCCATAAACGGCTGGCAGCGCTTCGCAGACACGTTTCCGACTCAGGACGAGCGTGAAGCCTGGCTGAAGCAGTTCCCCTCGGGCAACGTCGGCTTGCCGATGGGCCCGTGCTCGGGTCTTGTTGCCGTTGATATCGACACTGATGACAAGAAGGTGCTGGAGGTTCTGGACCGTGTCCTGCCGCCGTCGCCTTGGGTTCGCGTCGGTAAAAAGGGCATGATTAAGGTCTATCGCTACAGCGGGGAGCGGACGATCAGGATCAAGGAAGCATCGGGCGCGATGATCTGTGAGATCCTGTCCAAGGGTACACAGTTTGTCCTTCCACCTTCGATCCATCCAGATACCAATCGGCCGTATACCGCCAACTGTGAGCTGGTCTCGGTGTACAAGGCGCTTCCGGCGCTTCCTGCAGACCTCGACAAGACGCTGCGGGCAGCTCTGAAGTCCATTGGCATCGAGACGACAAGCGGAGCAGATCTGAAGGTCGCAACTTTTGTACCGGCTGGTACTCGTGATAACTCAATGGTCTCGATGGCTGGTCTGATGGCTCGTGGGGTTCTTCGGGGTGAGCGGACCCTTCTGGAAGCTTTGAGCGAGATGAAGACGTGGGTTGAAAATTTCGTAGAGCAAGTTGTCGGTGACCCGCTGACCGTCGAAAAGGCTCAGACCAAGCTCATCGAGTTTCTAGTTCGCGACGTCACTAGGGAGAAGCGTAAAGCTCTGCCCCTTGGGTGGGATGAAGGTCTGTCGGCAGAGGATAAGGAGCAGCTCGGCCTCACGTTCACTGAGGATGATGAGGTTTGGGACCACTCGCGAATTATGGCGTTCCTTATTCGCGAGTTCGAACGATATCCTGAGTTCCGCTCGCCAGATAGGGCGAAGGTCGTGAACATCGCTCTTGAACGCATTGCGTGTGCGGGTCCGGCGATCTCGCCACTCGAAGAAGGCATGCTGCTTCGCTACATCGCAGCTCAATCGGCGGGGCTCTTTAACCCTAGTGAGCTAAAGAGGCAGTTGGTTCAAATCCGCCGAGGGGATTTCTCGGGGGAGAACCACGCAGAATTAGCTGAGGCTGTATTGAACTTCATCAATGAGTTCGGAGAGCTCCGCTATTCCGCTGGAAAATTCTGGCAGTGGAAGGGTGCGTTCTGGGGAGAGAAGTCTGAGAATGAGATCCTAAAAGTCATTGCGAAAGAGTTCGGCACGTATCCCGCAGCAAAGCGTCAGAGCGACCATACGGGCATTCTTCGGGTCATGAAGGCGCTTTGCTCAAAAGATTTGCGTGTCGGTGACACGCGCGGGGTAAACTTCGCAAACGGATTCCTTAATGAAGATCTTGAGCTGGAAGAGCATTCTCCGGATCATGGCATGACCTACGTCCTGCCGCACCGTTATCTGCCGGAACTGGCCGGTCACATGCCGATGTTCAATCAGTTCCTGCAGGACAGTTGGTCGGAGGACATGGACTTCCAAGCCAAGGTCGATGCGCTTCAAGAAGCGATGGGGGCGACTCTTATGTCAGCTGCGCCGAAGTTCCAAAGGGCCATCTGTCTGTACGGTGTGGCGGGTTCCGGAAAATCGCAAGTCACTGAGCTGCTCCGCGGTCTGCTGCCAGAGGGTAAAACGTCTTCGATTCCTCCGCAGGACTGGGGAGACAAGTTCCTGCCCGCTGAGATGTGTGAGAAAGTCGTCAACTTCGCGGGAGAGTTGTCGGAAGACAAATACATTCCGGGGGACAAGTTCAAATCGATTGTTGTCGGTGAGGCCATTCACGGCCAGTTCAAGAACAGGCAGCCATTCGAGTTTGAGCCACGATGTGCACAATGGTTCGCGTCAAATCATTTGCCGAGAACTCGGGATACTTCCAGAGGCTTTAGCCGCCGTTGGCTGTTCCTGGTGTGGTCAAGGACCGTACCGGAACCCAAACGGATCACGAATCTCGCTGAAGTTATCCTGTCTTCCGAGGCAGAAGCAATCCTAGCTTGGGCAATGGAAGGCTATCGGCGGCTTAAGAACAAAACGGACTACACTCTACCGGCATCGCATGAAGAAATTGTGGCACGGATGGATATGCAAAACAACCCGGTAAAGTATTTCCTCGATAAGAGCAGCGATATCGAGATCGATCCTTCCGGAGTTCTACGGATCTCACTCATCGATCTCTTCAGCCGCTACAACGCTTTCCGATCTTATCATGGCATACCGAACGTGGTTAACCAGCAGAGATTCCAACAAGAAATCGAAAACCTTGGGTTCGAGATTGTTAATTCCTCCGGAAGCATATCGAGAATCGAAGTCAAGGGTGTTGGTGTAGCGCGACTTGCTAAATAGGTAGGGAAGAAGAGCGCGCCAGAGGTGGAAAAAATACTTATTCCTCGATCTTGTCTCTGATCTCCTTTATCTGCTCTTATCCTCTGGACTTTCTGCTCTCTTGGCGAAATGGAATAGAAAGTTAGAATAAGTATTTTTTCCTCTCGATTGCCTATGGTGAACGCAGCGAGAGTACAAGGATGCAGAAACAAAACAGAAAGGTGGTCTCTGACTACCTCATAGCGCTGGCCAATTCCGGACTGTCGATGTCAAAGGCTATGGAAGAATTTGGGGCGCAAGCTATGCGAGGAGAGCTTCCTGATGAAGTGGCAAGGGCCTTCCCCCTTGCTTGGTCTTATCTGCCTAAGATCACCGTCGGCCGTGACACCCTTCGGCGTTGGCTCATTGAGACATATCCGGATTATCGTCTTTCCAAACGGAGGGCTGCACTCTCTTTACTGGAAGATGGTTACTCTATCAAAGCGGTGGCCCAAAAACTGAACGTATCTGAGCGTACTATCCGAGATTGGCGGAAAGCAGAGACACATGAAAAGGGGACGGTCACTTTAGGGAGTACTATTTCACAGGTCAAGTAGCCTTGAAACTCGCTTCTCCGGTGGTAGTGCGGGACCTAGTCGCATCCTGCTTGTGGTCATGAAGGCTTCCTTTCTGGTTGAAGCCTTCAACCACGAAATGGGACAGGTACAGAGCCAGCTAGTTTTACGAACTAAAGCACTGGCGCAGCTCGGACATTGCTGCCAGTAGCGACTCGCCGTGGATATTCGGTTTAGGATCCTGTGTGGGACTTCGCGCGCCGTCGGACCTCACATCGTGCATGCCCCGTGATGTCGACAGACTATGCCTGGCAGTAGCCGTCAGGCATAGAGTCCGATTAGTGCATGAGTCACGTCCTTGGTAATGATGATTTGCGCTTCGAGAAATATGTGTCACCATCTCGATGGTAATGCGTCGCCCCAATCTGCTGCAGGTAGTGGCGACGCTGATGGTTCGCGGTATGTTAGAGCGAGAAAAGCCAATACATCGCTTCAAACCCATGAGCAACGGCCCGAGAAAGCCCTGCTCGTGAAGGGAATAGATTGGTTTGAAAGAGACGGCGCTCCTGCTTCGCGAACCGTGATTGTGTCATGCACCGCGACAGATCCTGTCTTTGAGAGCCAGCAGTCGGGGACCCGGGCTATAGCTGGCATAACTGCAGAGTGCTATTCACGGCGGGCCAAGTGCAGAATCGATATCCGGCCTCGGTATCGAGATTTGATCGAATTGAAGGTTGCTCGATCTTCCTCTGGGCGTCTGCTCCTCGTCCTCATCGAAGCCTCCAACCTATCGAGTTACCGGGTGCGTTCCCTGTCGCCTATGCCTGTCTGAGATGGATGTGTTGCCACCCCTACGCGGGGCTGGCGGTGAGTTCGAGCTACCAGTAGTATGTCAGCGTCCAGGTGAGTGGAACTTCCGGTAGCCACAAGTCTACTAGCTCTTTTTCAGCCAAAGACGGTCCGCCGTTCTGGAGGTCACCTGCCATAGCCGCCTTCGCATCATCATGCGCAGCGTAGGTATTGAGCGGGCCATTTCTCCAACGTCGATCACCGACAAGCGGGTGTTAGGTTGCCGCTTCGGCTTGGTATCGCGCAGATACGTTTTCCCCTCGCAGCCTCGAGGCTGCGAATGTTGTAGCTGGTGCCCGTCGAATACGAACTGTGGGCAAGCGCGTCAGTGGTTGCTCGGAACAAGACGCAAGCACTGATTATAAACCGTCGGTCCACACGGGGTTTAAGTCGGAGGTGCAACGCGAGAAGGCTTTTTCGAATTTCCTGAGAAGCGGGACCACATAACCAGAGTTGGGCTTATGGGGGAGTACACCCTTCTGGATGAAAACAAAGCGTTTTATGACGCCTACCCGCCCACAGATGCCGCAGAAAATTTTCCGAAGTTGGCGGTGCTATCATAGTAAGCTGTCGGTTTGCTCGATCAGCCATTCAATTGAAGCTTGGGAGGCGGGCTCCATCTCCACGCCCCGCTCAGCCAACCAATCGCGGGAAAACTCCCATGGGTCTCGCCTGTGATCCGAGAGCCATGCCAGGATCTTGTCTGGACGGTAGTAGGTGCGGTTTCCGTTTCCTTTGATGTGTGGTTCAGGCTCTGGTCCTGTCCCCCGTACGCGCCAATTCGCAAGGCTTTGCAGCGATACACCAAGGATCCGACAGACTTCACGGCTGGGAATAGGTCGCCAAGGCGGGTGGGGGAGATTTTGTAACTCTTCACACGCCTGACGACGTTGTTCTTCATTGAGGAGTCGACATGAAGCGGGAGCCGTAAACATCAGCAACAACTACTGCAAAGCGTTACGTCGGTTATATAGGCATTCTAAGAATTGTTTCACGTGATCGCATCATTCGGGTCCCATTCGTAGCGCTTGAGAGACTGTCCACAGCTCATGGAGGCGCTGCTCTGATATCGTCGGCTCCAAGCCAACATCCGCCAACCTATTGCCCATGTAAACAAACTCGAGCGTAATTGCCCCTATGACATCCACCGTCGTTGATAGCTTGGAAATAAGCTCATCCAGGCGTGCTTTGTACCCGAAGAGCAGTGCCTTCTCGACGGTGGCACCAGGAGTATCCTGTCGAGCCCGCCAAATTCTTTCGCGGAACCCCTGAACCCACATCAGCTCGCCGTTTGATCGCTCTCCGGCAATGAAGCCGTCGGCCGTCCCCTGGAGCATTCTAAACTCGAAATCCATGGGAAAGAAGATGCTGTGGGCCCCACGAGCCCATCTTACAGACAGGTTGCCTGCCTGGTTGATCCTTGTATCAACAAAAACCCGCGGTCGCCTGTTCTCCAAATGGACCTGTTCCGACCAGTTTTCGGGGTTCAACAGCCTCGACACTGTTTCTTCATGCACGCCGTATGAAAACCGATCGAGATATTTGAAATCTGCCGCATCAGTCTTTCTGAGCCTGTTGCGTCTTCGCGCAGCCATCTCCAGGTAGTCAGTGCTACTGAGCGAAGGATTATATCGCCAGGTCATGGTCACCTCTGAGCCCCAGTTTACGTGCGATCTTCAGTGCGTCCATATGCGTGTAACGCATCAGCTGACGCGGATCTCTATGGCCTGAAATCAGCGCAACCTCAGGCAACGAGAGGCCTTGTTCAAAGAAGCGGGAAATGGCCTCATGCCGAAGATCATGAAACCGCAAGTCCTGTACCCCTGACCGATCGCGAAGTCGCTGCCAAGCAAGCCTGAATGCATTCGCGCTAATGGGGAATGCACGATTAGGATCAAGCTTCTTACTATGCAAGTTCCGGAGTAGCTCGAACGCGTGGGGGCTGAGGGGAACTGTCCGCGAATGTCCATTTTTCGTCTTTGGAATGAGCAGCGTTGAATTTGTCCAGTCCACGTCCTTCCAAAGCACATTCAAAATCTCGCTGCGACGCATGCCCGTCATCACGGCAAACCTAATGACGTATACGACAACTACATTGCGTGTTGATCGCATGGCGCTGGCGATTGCCATCGCCTCTGCCTGCGATATGCGGCGAACGCGAGCTGCCCCGGGAGGAGGGAGGCGCACCTGTGCCAATGGGTTCACTCCGATTCCATAGCCCCACTCAGTTCGCGCCAGCTCGAACACTTGTCGTAAGATTTGCAATTCCTTGCGAACGCTGTCGTTTGCAACGAGCCGGAGGCGCTGGTCACGATAGATTGCGATGTCCCGCACGCCGATATTGGCAAGTTGCATGTTGGCAAGAGGAGCCCGCATCATTTTGCGGATCCGGTAGGTCTCGGCGGATGCTCCTCGTTTGGCTGGGGTAATCTCGTTGCAGTATCGTCTCAGCGCATCCTTAAGGAGGAGCGTCACAGGGGAGATCTGATCTTGCCACGGCTCACTGCGCTCCAGGGCGGCTTCGGTTTGCCTTGCCCACGCCTCTGCATCGCGCTTGTGCGTGAAAGTCTTGGAGATCGGCTTCTGGCCAAGGCGCCTGATCTGGGCCTGCCATCTGGAGCCGCGTTTGCGGAAAGTTGCCATGTCGTCCACTCGTTGTGACAGATTTGTGACAGGAGAACACAACGAGTTGGCAGCACAGCACTAAGTGCTTGAAAAGATTGGCGCACCCGACAGGATTCGAACCTGTGACCTCTGCCTTCGGAGGGCAGCACTCTATCCAACTGAGCTACGGGTGCCTGTTCCGGCCCAAGGAGCCGGACGCGAACTGCCGCCTTCTTAACCCAACCCGCCCCATGCATCAATGGAGAATGTGCGTTTCTCCCAAGGCAGCGGTCACAGGTTCGAAGCCTGTCGGGTGCGCGCCGGGAATGTGCCGGGAGTGGCGGGAGTGTGGCTGGGGAATTTGCAGGGGCGAACTTTCTTTTGGCAGTGGTAGACAGGAGCGTTGTTTCGAATTATCGCCGTTAAGTCTAGTTTCGAGGCGAGGGAGGGGGATCCGTAGCCGCGATGGGTAGGAACGTTCTAAGAGCCATACTGGGTATTGCTCTCTTGATTGGAGCTGCGTCTTATGTGCTGGCGAACCATTCCGCCACCCAAATCACACTAACTTGTTCTGGCAAATGGGTAGAAGATGGCGGAGCCGAAGAGGTTGTGGTCGCCATTGAAGAATATCGCCCATGGATTTTATGGTCAGCTAGCGACGGAAATTTGCGAGCGAGCTCGAAGAACATCCCACTTGTGATCTATGTCAGCAATATCGAGAAGATCGGTGGCGCGCCTATCACGTTCTACAGTTTCAGTCATTATGACGGTCGCATGATCGGTGGTTATCGCGTTCCTTTTAACGAATTGGCCTTGAAATTTGCTGACAATTTGACCTTTACCGGCAATTGCGTAGAACGACACTAATGTCAACGGCGGTGCAAAATCCGGCCACGCGGCGGCGCAAAACCAGGCCAGGTGGCAGTGGCCTGCGCCATGGCGCGCGCGCTTACCAATAGCTGGCGCGTGCC
>NZ_BAABGS010000004.1:0-2032 GCF_039541695.1 Chelativorans composti
CGAGCGCCTGGCCGAAGCGGGCATCGAGCCCTCCGTCGGCAGCGTCGGCGACTCTTACGACAACGCTCTCGCCGAGACGATCAACGGCCTGTACAAGACCGAAGTAATCCATCGACGCGGGCCGTGGCGCTCGTTCGAGGCCGTCGAGTTCGCGACGCTGGAATGGGTCGACTGGTTCAACAATCGCCGGCTGCTGGAGCCCATCGGCAACATCCCGCCGGCCGAAGCCGAGGAACGCTACTACGCTATGCTCGAAGAGCCGGCCATGGCAGCGTGACTCAAACCAAAATGCCTCCGGCAATCCCGGCGCGGTTCAAAGCATCATGTTTTGTTCCAGCACTTCGTTGGCCGGGATGGGGCCTGGCGCGGAGCGCTTCCGGGAAAGCGATCGACGGCAACATTGAGCAGGGATGTCCCCGCTCCCGTCCTCCGGCGGGCAGGACCTTCAGGATCAGGCTGGCAAATCGGTTCTGCACCTGATGTGGCGCAGTTCAGGAAGGGTTGGCTGTAGCCAGTCTCCTTCCACCTCGAACCTCAGGGAAGAGTTGCGCCCACACGGGACATCGCGCACTTCTCCCGAAAGCGGCAGGTGCGCCTCGCCGCTGCTGTCGTTTTTATGGGACGGAAATGAAAAGGCCAGGCACATGCCCGAAGACGTGCCTGGCCGCATTTCCCGGAGACTTCCGCCGTCAGAACTTGTAGTTCACACCCAGGCGAACGGTGTGGAAATCCGTGCGGAAGTTGCGCTCGTTCAGGTTCGTGAAGTTGGGATCCTTGAGGACCACCTTGTCCTTGCCAAGATCCGTGTAAAGATATTCGGCCTTCAGCGACAGCTGATCATTAAACGCGTATTCCACGCCGGCGCCAACGCTATAGCCGGCGCGCGTCTTGGAACTCGACGTTTCGAAGGGCTGCCTGTTGTAGTTCAGGCAGCTTCCGCTAGTTGCAGTTACGTAGTCCGGGCTGCAGCCGAGCACGTGCTTCGTGCGGGCAACGGCCAAACCACCGGTTACATACGGAAGGAACCGATCGACGGCATAGCCAACACGCCCGCGCAGGGTGGCAAGACCCGTTACCTTGTCCTCGGTGTAGTAGCCGGAATACTGGTTTGGATCAATCCACGAGTTCTTCACATCGGCAAACGAAGCATCTCCCTCGACGCCAAGAACAATATTGTTCGGCAGCTGCCAGTTGTAGCCAAGCTGTGCTCCGCCCACGACACCTTCAATGTCCTTTTTGTCAGCGGCAGGATTTGCAACATCATGCATCTGCCCCCAGCCGTAGCCGACAAAGGCGCCAACATAGGTGCCGCTCCAGTTGAAGGAGTCAGGTGATTGGAAATTGTCCGCCGCGATGACGGGTGTGGAAACTAGAGCCGCTGCTGCGGCAAGCACGATAATGGATTTCAAGATTCGCCCTCCAGCCGAGTTGATCGGGAAGTTCGAAACTCTCTGCGGAGAGCGCCCGCGCCTTTAGGCTTTCGCCCTGGACATGACCATACCTTTCGGTATGGGACGCAGGTCTCCCCGACCAATTCGTCGGAGAGTGCAATGACGGCTGCACCAGTCGCCGCAGAGGGGTTTCGAAGCCCCGCTCACGGTCGTTACCCCGCAAGCAATTTCGTCATTACTTGAAGTGTTCCGTGAACACAACCCCCCCCTTGAAGAGCCTGTGCCGCGGTTGTGGAGCTCTACGAAAGAAGGCGACTTGCTGGTCGCCTTCTCTCTAGCCCGTCTCGTAGGCCAGCCGCAAAGAGCGGACCATCCCGGATCGCGTTAGATGAAAATCTCTTCATGCCTGGAAGCGACCAATCCGGGACAACGGGGTGAACTTCGGACGACCCTTTGCGCCGCCCTTGGCCATTGTCGGTGGCACGGTCGGGTCAGAGACAAAGCGCTCATAGGCCCCCTCGTCTGTCCAGTCGATCAGTGATCCACCCCCATTGAACGGGTCCACCTTGAAGTATGGTTTTGACCATGAAGGAGGACCACAATGGCCAACAAGCGACACAAGCCCGACGAGATCGTCACGA
>NZ_BAABGS010000005.1:0-3213 GCF_039541695.1 Chelativorans composti
CGCCGGCAAGGTCCGCAAACACAATTGACGCGGGGTGGAGCAGCCCGGTAGCTCGTCAGGCTCATAACCTGAAGGTCGCAGGTTCAAATCCTGCCCCCGCAACCAGATCAAAGCGTCCGGATCAAACCGGGCGCTTTTTTTGTGTGGCTCAGCATCTCACGCCCGGATGCTACTTTGAAAAGGACGTTGCTGCTCTGCTTGCATTGGCTGCTGCCGGCGCAAGATCAAGGCGTCGGCTTCATAACCGGAAGGGTGAGGAGGAAAAGCAATCGATCCGGTGGATCGATTCCCCGACGAACGGGGCAAATCCTGCCCCCGCAACAAAACAAAAAGCCCCACAAACGGGGGCTTTTTCGTGCCTGAAAACGATCAGCCGTAACACCGGCCTCCGCCGCAGCCAGGCCTAGTAGGGTTGGCAGCGCGCCGCTTTATGCCGGAAGCCATCCGTGTGGTTTATCCCACGCCTGGCACGTTCCACCGGAAGCTGGTATCCTAACAACGGTTAATACGGGGCAGCACGTATGGGATTCGGCGTTTTCGTTCACCGGTCGGATTCGATATACGACGATAATCCGGCGGAACAGTATCAGTTTCCGCGGCAATATCTGGAGCGCGTCCAGCGATGCGTCGGCGACTGGATTGTCTTCCTCGAGCCGACCAAAGTGCCTAAGACACGCGGCTACTTTGCCTTGGCAAAGGTTGCGATGGTCATTCCTGACCCCAAGGCTGATGGAATGTACCTGGCGCTGATGGAGCCAGGAAGCTACCTTGATTTCGTCAATCCCGTACCATTTCGGGGGCCCGATGGCGTCGTCGAAAGAGGCGTGCTGAACGAGCATGGCAGGATTTCCGGGCGCGCCCAGGCTGCTGTTCGTCCGCTGTCGCCGGAGGACTTCGGCCGGATTGTCTCACTGGGACTGCGTGAAGACGCACCAGAGTTGCCGCGCGGAGGAACCGCGGCCGAGGTGTGGGGTGGTTTGGAAGACGTCCAGGCACCATTTGAATTCGACGAGCCACGAAGCAGGGTGTTGCAACTGAGTTCGCGGATTGTCCGGGATCGCTTGTTCAGGCGCCTCGTGTTGCAGGCGTATGACAAGAGATGTGCAATCACGGGGCTACGTCTCATAAACGGGGGCGGGCGGGCCGAAGTTGATGCGGCACACATCAAGCCGGTCGAAGCGAACGGTCCGGACATCATCAGCAATGGACTTGCGCTGTCAGGTACCGCCCATTGGATGTTTGATCGGGGCCTCATCACATTGACCGATGATCTGGAAATCCTGGTCTCGCGGCAGGCCAATGATCCTGACAGCATACGTGCCTTGATCAACAGGACTGGGCGGGCGATTGTGCCCTCGCGCCCGCATCAGAGACCGCACCCGCATTTTCTGAAGTGGCACCGGGAAAACTGTTTCAAGCACTGAGCGGATTCTTGCAATCGTCGGCAGCTCCTGTTTGAGTTTCCAGCCTGAACCGTCGGAGCCAGAGCATGACGACCGCAGCCCTCCTCGTGATTGACATACAGGAAGATTATTTCCCTGGCGGGGTTCTGCCGCTGCATGAAGCGCTGAAGGTGGAGGAACGCCTCGTGGCTGCCATCCGTCGCGCGCAAGCGGCCGGCGAGCGGGTTGTGCTGGTTCAGCATGTTTCGCCGGCCCAAAGCGGCTTGTTTGCTGCGGGCAGCCGCGGGGCGGAGATCCGCCAGGCCATTCTGTCGGCTGCGCCCGCTGCGCCGGTGGTGCGCAAGCAGTTCGCGGACGCTTTTCAGGATACGGATCTCAGTCGGCACCTCGACGGTGTCACCCAGCTGCGGATCTGCGGAATGATGACCCAGAACTGTGTTGTGTTCACTGCAATGACGGCGCTTGCAAGCGGCTATGACGTGACGGTGATCGGGGATCTGTGCACGGCGCCGATGGAAGTGGTCCACCGGATTGCGCTCAATGCCCTTCGATCAAAGATGACGGTCCGGGATGCCGAGGAGGTCTGGCCGGCGGCCTGACGGATCGGTGCGGGGGCCGCAAGAAAATGCCTCCGATATCCCTTCGGCAACTCATCCGGCGCCTCGCGGCAGAACCGGAACGGCCCTCGCGTTGCCGACCGGCAGAAAAGCCGATCCACTATCTCCCATACCAAGGTTAGCCCTTCCCGCGGGTGATTGCCGGGATGCCCGAAACCTCGTGATTTGCGTGAGAATCGGGCCGATTCGGCCGCATTCCCCCGTTGGCACTTGAAAGTCCTGTGCAGACTTTGGCTGCGCATTGGCTTTCGTTTCTGCTGTGCACGCGTTATACCACACGCTAATTTGAAGAGATTTTTTTGACTGACAACCTCGTTTCTGATTATCGCATTTGAACGGATAAACGGTATGATTTCAGGAATAAATCACGTGCGGCCCGGGCCGGCTGCCACGGGGAGGATCTACACTCATCTTTACTTTCAGGTCATCGTTGCAATCGTCGCGGGAATCCTGCTCGGGCATTTCTTTCCGGACCTTGGTATCAATCTGAAAATTCTCGGCGACAGTTTCATCAAGCTGGTGAAGATGATCATCGCGCCGGTCATATTCCTCACTGTCGCGACGGGTATTGCCGGCATGAGGGACATGGCGAAGGTTGGGCGAGTGGCCGGCAAGGCCATGGCCTACTTCCTGTGTTTTTCGACGCTTGCCCTGATCTTCGGGATGGTGGTTGCGAACGTGGTGCACCCCGGCGCCGGCATGCACATCGACCCAGCTTCAATAGATGCGAGTGCGGTGTCGGGCTATGCCGAGAAGGCCAAGCAAGAATCGATCAGCGGCTTCCTGAGCAACATAATTCCGTCGACCCTGGTGGGCGCCTTCTCGTCCGGTGACATTCTCCAGGTTCTGTTCGTCTCCGTGCTGTTCGGAGTTGCCCTGTCCATGTCCGGGAGCGCCGGTCACAGGGTGACGGATTTCCTGGAAGTGCTGACCGCCCCCGTGTTCAAGTTGGTGGCGATCCTCATGCGTGCCGCGCCCGTTGGCGCCTTTGGTGCCATGGCATTCACCGTCGGGAAATACGGGATCGGCTCGGTCGCCAACCTCGCCTTTCTCGTGGCGACCTTCTACCTTTCGGCGGTTCTGTTCGTGGTGAACCGCGCCGGGTTTGCCGGAGGCTGATTTGGTTTAGTTACGCGGCCATGGCTTCAGTTTCCAGAGCCGCGTAGAAGTTTGCCTCGGCTTCGGCGGGCGGG
>NZ_BAABGS010000006.1:0-794 GCF_039541695.1 Chelativorans composti
CAGCGTCAGATCCGCCACCGCCTTGCGAAGCCGTTCGTTCTCCTTCTGGAGATCCTTCAACTGCCGAAGCTGGTCACGGCTCATGCCGCCATATTGCTTGCGCCAGCGGTAATAAGTCTGTTCGACAACGCCGATCCGCCTGATCGCATCAAGACGGGACAGACCTTGCCCCATCAGAACCTCAACCTGCCGCAACTTCGTGACGATCTCGTCGGGCTTGTGTCGCTTGTTTGCCATTGTGGTCCTCCTTCATGGTCAAAACCATACTTCAAGGTGGACCCGTTCAATGGGGGTGGATCATCCGTATTGCCACCCAGTATCCCTATATGAGCACCTCATTGGGTCTAGCGTGACCTCGACTGGCTGCGTGCTTGACTTCTTTGCGGGTTCCGGAACCACTGGTCACGCAGTAATCAGCCTGAACCGCAAAGATGGAGGAAACAGAAAATACGTCCTTGTTGAACAGGGAGAGCATTTCGACACAGTTCTCCTTCCTCGCCAGAAGAAGGTCTCTTACACCCCCGAGTGGAAGGACGGTAAGCCCAAGCGGCTCGCCACCGCTGAGGAGGCCGAGCGCAGCCCGCGGATCATGAAGGTGATCCGCCTCGAATCCTACGAGGACACGCTGAACAACCTGGAACTGCGCCGCACCGAGGCACAGCAAAGCCTGCTCGACAGCCCACAGGCCCAGATGATGTCCCGAGAGGTGGTGTAGCTTATGCGATCGCCGTGCCTTCCGAACTGTGCCGGATCAGCTTGCCGCAGCGGGCAGGCTGATGAGCGGATCATCGCTC
>NZ_BAABGS010000007.1:0-9820 GCF_039541695.1 Chelativorans composti
CCGGCATTCGCGCGGGCGGCCCTGCAACCCCAACCAGCGATGCCGCCCGCGCTGGCGCCACGACCATCATTGCACTAACAATCAAATTGGACCCGTCCGTGGGGGGCCGATCAGCACCAACTCTCTTTGTAGCCTTTCCATTGATGCGCCAATCCATTGTTGACTAGCTGTTGGCCTACGTCACCTCGGCTGTTTCGGATCGTTGCCAGAGTGCGACCGTAGCGATCGCGACGCGTGTTGACCCTCGTTGTCGAGAACCAGCCGCACCGCGCGCTCGCGCACTTCAGGGGAAAACTTGTTCGTCGTCTTGCTCATGATGCTCCATCCTACTCAGGAGTTGGAGCCTCCGGCAAACCCGGCGCGGTTCAATCTCCTGTCGATCTATATTAGAAAACACCTGGTGTTGCAAAAATGCTATAGCGATACGCCAAAGATAATGCATATTTATGGATATGATCCTTTAAGGAGGGGGTTATTATGAAGTTTGTCGCAATCGCAACAACCGCTGCACTTCTCTCAACATCCGCCTTGGCAGCAGATGCCGTATTTTCTTATGATCCCGCACCGACGGTAGCAGACGTTCCAGCTTACGCCTGGAGCGGAGCTTACATCGGTCTTAATGCGGGCTATGGCGGCGGTAAGCTGCGTGCGAATGCCCAGGAATGGCTTGTCGAAGGTAACGAGATCTACGATACCATCTCCTACGGAGCCGGCATCACGGGTAGTGGCTTCATCGGCGGCGCGCAGGCGGGCTTCAATTGGCAGTCCGGCTCGGTAGTGTACGGCTTGGAGACCGACATTCAGTATTCCGGCATCAAGGCTGAAGCGTCTGCTTACTTTGATGATTTTTCTGGTCGCATCGGCGGCAAGGTTCAGTGGTTTGGTACCACGCGGGCCCGTATTGGCTTCTTGCCACAAGAGCGCTTTATGGTTTACGCGACTGGCGGTGTTGCTTACGGCAGGACTGAGTTGTTTGCAGAAGGCACCGACGAAGGGGAAACTGAGGGGGTGTCTGCGTCCAAGACCAAGGTTGGTTGGACTGCTGGTGCTGGTGCGGAATACGCGCTTGACAACAATTGGTCGCTAAAGACGGAGTACCTTTATACTGACCTCGGCAAGTGGACCTTCGCAGAAGGACCATTGCTCCTGGGAGGCGATGATGGACGCGCAGATGCAAAGTTCAAGTTCCATACCGTCCGTGTTGGCTTGAACTACAAGTTCTAAGCAACATTGGGCATCTGGCCTCTTGGTCGCCGCAGGCATTGTTGTCTGCGGCGCTTTTTGTTCTAGGCGCATCCCGATGAGCCAAGGTACGGGGTCTCTGCTTCAACATGCCCAAGGCGAGTATTAGCGACTCACGACCCATCAGAGGGGGATGTATAGGGGGATGGGCTAACGAGTTAGCTTACTAACCTACTGAAATTGCTTTAATTTATGGAAGAAAATGGTGCCTCCGGTCAGACTCGAACTGACACTCCTTTCGGAACCCGATTTTGAGTCGGGCGCGTCTACCAATTCCACCACGGAGGCACGCTGATCACCCAGCAGGGGCGGACTATACGCAGCCGGATGTGGCCGTCAACTGGTTACGACAAATTGAACGCAAGCGTCAGTTGAACCGGCTTCGCAAGGCGGCTACACAGTCTCAGCACCAAGGGGTCCCGATGCTTCGCAAACTCTACGACTTCACGATGTCCCTGGCGGCAACCCGCCACGCGGAGAAAAGCCTTGCGGCGATTTCGTTCATCGAGAGCTCGTTCTTCCCGATTCCGCCGGACGTGCTCCTCATCCCGATGGTCCTGGCGGACCGGTCCAAGTGGTTCCGCTATGCGCTGATCTGCACCATCGCATCCGTGCTCGGAGCTCTGCTCGGCTATGCCATCGGCGCGTTCCTGTATGAGGTGGTCGGCGTTCCAATCCTGCGGTTCTATGGCCAGGAAGCCGCCTTTGCCGAAATCGCCGCCCTCTACAACAAATGGGGCGGGTGGGCGATCCTGTTCGGCGCGGTGACACCCTTCCCTTACAAGGTGCTGGCGATCTTCTCCGGTGCGACAGGCTTCAGCGTCCCGCTTCTCATCCTTGTCTCGATCGTCGGACGCGGATTGCGGTTCTTCATCGTCTCCTGGCTGCTCTTCATGTTTGGCGCACCGATCCGCGAGTTCATCGAGAAGAACCTCGGTCTTCTCTTCACCCTGTTCATGGTTTTGCTGATCGGCGGTTTCGTCGCCGTCCGCTATGTCTTCTGAGGCTCGACAATGTCACTCTCCAGCCTGACCGAACGTGCCTACGCCACCGTCTCCGCCTTCCTGGCGGCAGCCATGGCGGCAACGGTAGGTACCGCCCTAGCCTTCGAGCACATCGGCGGCTACCTGCCCTGCAAGCTGTGCCTCGAGCAGCGCGTGCCCTACTACATCGGCGTCCCGGTGATGGTGCTGGCCACGCTGAGCGCGGTGTTCCGCCTGCCCACCGCCGTCACGCGGCTGCTTATTCTCATCGGCGGCGCGCTGATGCTGTGGACCATGTATCTGTCCGGCTATCACTCCGGCGTCGAGTGGGGCTGGTGGGAAGGCCCGGCCGACTGCTCCACGCCCGTGCTGCCCACCATCGAAGGCAGCCTGCTCGACCAGCTGAACGCGGTCATTCCGCCTTCCTGCGGCGTGGCGTCCTGGCGCTTCCTGGGCCTCTCGTTCGCAGGCTGGAACTTCGTGATCAGCACGATTCTTGCGGCGGTCGCCTTCACCGCCGTGCTGCGCAAGCGGGGGTAAGGGACCCTGCGCCTCGCCGGTTTCCGTATAACCCTGCGGCCGACGTCCTCCGGCCGTTGAGGGCCGGGTCAAGGCTCGAGTTCGACGTCCCAGTAGAGATAGTCGAGCCAGCTCTCGTGAAGATAGTTGGGCGGGAAGTGCCGCCCGGCATTGTGCAGGTCGTAGACCGTCGGCCTGAAGGGCTTCTGTCGCGGAAACATGCCCGCCTGCTCCGGCAGCAGCCCGCCCTTGCGGAGGTTGCAGGGGGCACAGGAAGCGACAACGTTCTCCCAGGTCGTCTGGCCACCCATGTGTCGCGGAATAACGTGATCGAAGGTCAGGTCGTGCTTCGCGCCGCAGTACTGGCACTCGAAATGGTCGCGGAGGAAGACGTTGAAACGGGTGAAGGCCGGATAGAGCGAGGGCTTCACATAGGTCTTGAGACTGACGACGCTCGGGATCCGCATCGTAAAGGACGGCGAGGAGACCGTCTGGTCGTATTCGGCGACGATGTTCACCCGGTCGAGAAATACAGCCTTTATCGCGTCCTGCCACGACCAGAGCGACAGGGGATAATAGCTCAGCGGCCTGTAATCCGCATTTAGCACCAAGGCAGGCATGCCGCCCGGAGAAAAAGCGATGGTCACGTGTTTGGCTCCTGTGAGCTGGACAGACCGATCGACACCGTCATTCTAATCCCGCCGCGACAGCCTTGTGAAGCATATTGTCGGACGCGACGGTGCCTGCATCGCGGGTTTCCACGGGTTATGGGGCGCTGCGACCGACGGCAGGACCTCCCTACCCTTCATTTCGCGGTAGAGCGCCCAGAATAGCCGCGTGGCTACCGACCGCCAGGGGCTCCACGCCAGAGCCATGGCGGCGAGCACCCGGTCGGCAGGCCGGGCCGTCAGCCCGAGGCCCTCGGCCACCGCGGCCTGGAGCGCCACGTCGCGCGACGGAAAGACATCCGGGTGGCCGGCCGTCAGCAGGAAGACCTCGGCGGTCCACGGACCTATCCCCGGAAGGGCGGAGAGGGTTGCGATCGCCTCAGCGGAGGGGCATTCGGCGAGGGCCGCAAGGTCCAGCTTTTCCTCTTCAATGGATGCGGCGAGAGCCAAAAGCGCGCGCTGCTTGGCCTGGGAAAGTCTTGCCTCCACCAGCGCTGCGGGACCGGCGGCCAGAAGCTGGCCGGCGCTCAGGGGCTGCACCTTGCGCGACAGTCGGTCGAGCATGGCCTGGGCGCTTGCACGCGACACCTGCTGGGCGACGACGATCGCGGCGAGGCTCGCAAAGTTCGGCTCGGACAGACGAAGGTCGACCGCGCTGACGCGCCTGCGAACCCCTGCCAGACGCGGATCGGCAGCCTCCAGCTCGTCCAGCGCGCGAACGATATCAGCTTCCGACCTGATCCTTTCCATAGCTCCTCCTTGACACGGCCGGGCGAGATTATACCGTCGGAACCAAGCTGCTGCCCGAAAGGCAGTTCAACCCGATTTCCATCAACCGGATGAATAAACCCGTCTTCCGCTTCGCCCCGAGTTCCAACGGCGCCCTGCATCTCGGCCACGCCTATTCGGCGTTGCTCAACTATATGCTGGCGCGGGAGAGCGGAGGACGTTTCCTCGTGCGGATCGAGGATATCGACACGACGCGCTGCACGCCCGAACTCGAGGCAGGCATTCTGCGGGACCTCAAGTGGCTGGGCCTTGCCTGGGAAGAGCCGGTGCGCCGCCAGTCCGATCATTTCGACGATTACCGCGAGGCGCTGGAGTCACTGATCGAGGCGGGGCTCGTCTATCCCTCCTTCATGACGCGCGGCGAGGTACGTGCCCATATCGCCGAGGCGGAGGCGGGGGGCGAGCCGTGGCTACGGGATCCGGACGGGGTGCCGCTCTTTCCGCCCGTCGACCGGGAACGCCCGGAGGCGGAGCGCAGGCGGCGGATGGAAGATGGCGAGCCCTTCGCCTGGCGGCTCGACATGGAGGCAGCGCTCCGGCACATCGGCGAAACGCTCCACTGGGAGGAAGAGGGGGAAGGTCCCGCCGGCGAGACGGGAACCGTGACCGCCAACCCGCGAGCCTGGGGAGACGTGGTCATCGCCCGAAAGGAGATCCCGGCGAGCTACCACCTCTCCGTGGTTGTCGACGATGCGCTGCAGGGGATCACCCATGTCGTGCGCGGCCGCGACCTGTTCTACGCGACTGCCGTCCACCGCGTCTTACAGGAGCTCTTGAAACTGCCCGTGCCGCAGTATCACCATCACCGGCTGGTCCTCGACGAAAACGGCCGCAAGCTCTCGAAAAGCGCCAACGATACCTCCCTCGCCTCTCTCCGGCAGGCGCGGGCAAGCCCGCGCGACATTGCGAGGATGATCGGCTTCGAGGCACTGGCGTTTCTGCCGGACGGCTGAGATCCCTCCCCCGCTCGTACCACCCTTCCCTGCCCGCCCTGATGAGCCACACGATCACGGACAAACCGATGCAAAACCTGGTTCGCACCATCCCAGCCGTCTTCGTCGTGCTCTGGTCCACCGGTTTCATTGGCGCACGCTATGCGATGCCATGGGCAGAGCCCTTCACCTTCCTCTCGGTGCGCATCGTGCTGTCCATCGCGCTGCTGCTCCTGCTCGTGCCGCTGTTCAAGGCAAAGCGCCTGCCGCCGGTGACGGCCCTGCATGCGGCCATCGCCGGCATGCTGATGCACGGCGTCTACCTCGGCGGGGTGTTCTGGGCGGTGCGTCGCGGCTTGCCGGCGGGGCTTGCCGGTCTCGTGGTCGGCCTGCAGCCGCTGCTCACGGCGCTGATGGCGAGCGCCTTCGCAGGCGAGCGCGTGGACCGCAAGGTCTGGCTCGGCCTGTTCATCGGCTTTGCGGGGGTCGCCATCGTGCTGTCGCCCAAGCTCGGCGACATTTCGAGCGGCGTGACGGTGGAGACGGTGAGCGCAGGGCTCGCGGCGGTGGTCGCCATGGCACTCGGGACAGTCTGGCAGAAGAGGTTCGTCGCCAACGCCGACCTGCTCACGGGAACGATCTGGCAGTATGTCGGCGGGCTCACGCTGGCACTGCCCATCTCGTTGCTGTTCGAGACAAGGGAATACATCCTCACCGGCGAGCTGGTCTTCGCCATGGCGTGGCTGGTGATCGTGCTTTCGGTCGCCGCCATTCTGCTGCTGATGATCCTCATCCGCGCAGGTGAGGTGTCGCGCGTGGCGTCTCTCTTCTATCTCGTGCCGGCGGTCACGGCGCTGATGGCCTGGCTGCTGTTCAACGAGACGCTGACGCCGGTGCAAATCGTGGGCATGGCGATCACCACATTCGGCGTGGCACTTGCCACGGTTCAGCGCAGGCCGCGCCGGGCGGCGATGTTGCGGTAGCGCATGATGGCCGCGTTGATCTCCGCGCCGAGGATGAAGATCGCCGAGACAATATAGAGGAAGACGACGGCGATCATGATCGAGGCCAGCCCCGCGTAGGTTGAGGCATAGCTGGAAAAGCGGGAGAGATAGGCCGCGAACAGGCTGGAGCCAATGAGCCAGCCGACCAGCGTGAAGAGCAGGCCAGGCAGGATTTCCATGACCGTGCGCTTGCCAGCGGGCAGCCACAGATGAACCGCAAACAGCGACAGAACCAGAATCGTGATGGCGATGACGTAACGCCAGAGGGTGATCTTGCCCATGTAGGGGCGCAACCAGTCGAGGTAGGAGACCGCAATACCCGCCGCCACGGGCGCCACGACGAGCAGAAGGCTCACGGCGGTGAAGCCAAGGGTCGCCACCAGCACGAAGCCCAGACTCTGGAATCGCAGCCGGATCATCGAGCGCCGCTCGGTCATCCGGTAGGCCCGGTTGAGCGAGGTGCGCAGCGCCTCGACGCCGTTGGAAGCGAAAAAGGCGGCAACGAGAACACCGAAAGTCAGCACGTCGCCTCGGCGAACGCCGAGCACGTTGTGGACTTCCCGCGCGATCGGCTCGGCCACCACGTCCGGCCAGGTCTGGAAGATCAGGTCGACCACCGTCTCCGCATAACGGTCCGCGCCGAGGTAGCTGGCGAGCGCGGTGGCAAAGATCAGGAACGGAAACAGCGCCATGATGGCGCTGATGGCGAGATGACTGGCCATGGCCCAGCCGTCGTCGTTGTTGAAATGCCCGAAGGCATCGCCAAGAATGCGGCGAAGCGCGTCGAGCGTGCTGCCGCCCTTCCGTCCCTGTTCCATGCTCACCAATGGCCGACCTTCGTTCAAACCTGTATGTGATCCCAATTCCCTCAATGACAAGCAAGCGGGGCAAGGATTCGGCATGAATACACAGAGAACCGTGCTCATTACCGGAGCATCATCCGGAATCGGAGCCCATTGCGCCCGCGCGCTCAAGGCCGACGGGTGGCGCGTCTTCGCCACGGCGCGCAAGCCGGAAGACTTGGCTATGCTGGAACAGGATGGCCTGGAAGCCTTCTACCTCGACTACAGGGAACCCGAGGCAATCGCCGCGCTTGTAGAGTCAGTGCTCGCCCGTACGGGCGGGCGGCTGGACGCGCTGGTCAACAACGGCGCTTATGCGCAGGCGGGCGCCGTCGAGGATCTGCCCATGGAAGCGCTGCGGGAACAGTTCGAGGCCAATTTCTTCGGGTGGCATGACCTCACGCGCCGCATCGTGCCGGTGATGCGGGCGCAGGGGCATGGCCGACTCGTCCACGTCTCCTCGATCCTCGGGCTGGTGCCGGTGCGCTTCCGCGGCGCCTATGCGGCGTCGAAACACGCCATCGAGGGGCTGATGCTGTGCATGCGGCTGGAGCTCATGGGGTCAGGCATCCACGTCAGCCTCATCGAGCCGGGACCGGTCAAGTCGAAGATTGCCTCGAACGGCCTGCCGCACTTCCTGAAGCATATAGACGTGGAACAATCCCCGCACAGGCAGGCGTATCAGGCCCAACTCGAACGTCTGCAGAGCGGCGGGCGGAAGTCGCCCTTCAAACCAGGCCCGGAAGCCGTCTACCGCAAACTGAAACACGCGCTCGACCATCCCCGGCCGCGCCCCCATTATGTGGTAACGCTGCCGGCCAGGATCGGCACCGGGCTGAAGAGAATTCTTCCTGCTTCCCTGCTCTATCGCATACTTGCCGGACAGGACTGATTCGACCGCCAGCAGACAGAAAGGACAGCACCCATGCCATTCAGACCCATCGACGTTCTTCTCGCCCTGCTCATGGCGGCGGTCGTGATCGTCCTCATCCGGGGCCTCGTGAACATGATGCGCGGCGGACCCGCGGAAAAGTCCAACAGGCTGATGCGCTGGCGCATCGCCTTCCAGGCGCTCGCCGTGCTGGTGGCGGTCATTGCGCTGTGGATCGGCACGCGCGGCCAGGGATAGCCCGACGCGACCATGGTCAAGCTCAACAAGATCTACACCCGGACCGGCGACAAGGGCACCTCCGGGCTCGTCACCGGCGAGCGCCGGCCGAAGAGCGACGCGATCTTTGACGCCATCGGCGCGGTGGACGAGACGAGCGCCGTCATTGGCATGGCGCGCCTCCACACAGCCGAGCAGTTTCCCGAGCTCGACGCGATGCTCGCCCGCATCCAGAACGACCTGTTCGACCTCGGAGCGGATCTCGCAACCCCGGACAGCGGCACCCTGAGCTTCGAGGCGTTGCGCATCGTGCCCGCTCAGGTGGAACGGCTGGAGCGGGAGATCGACCGGCTGAATGCGGAGCTTGAGCCGCTCAAGTCCTTCATCCTTCCGGGCGGATCGCAAGCGGCGGCGGCGCTGCACCTGGCGCGGACGATCGCACGGCGGGCGGAGCGCGAAATGGTGCGTCTCAGCCAGCAGGAAGGATCGCAGGTGGGACCGGCCGCGCTGCAGTACATCAACCGGCTGTCGGACCTGCTCTTCGTCGCGGCCCGCTGGGTCAATGACAAGGGAGCAGGCGATGTGCTATGGGTACCGGGCAAGAACCGTTGAACGCCGGAAGGCCATGATGGGAGCGGCAGCCGCTCCGGGAGGGCCGGCGGACGTAGGCAAGGCCGGATCCCCGTGAATCGTCATGTTCATACCGCTCTATGATTCCAACCGGCTCCGGCACATCCGCCGACAGTACGTGACCGAGGCGATCATCGCCATCAACGTGCTGGTCTATCTCCTTACGTCGCTTTCCGGAGAAGGGTTCTCGCAGGCAGCCGCCTACGGGCTCGGCTACATTCCGTCGGTCGTATACAACTACGCCATCCTGCCGCCCGAACTGGAGATGGTGCCGGTTCCCTTCACCTATGTCACCTATGCCTTCCTGCACGGGGACATCTTCCACCTGCTCGGCAACATGCTGTTCCTGTGGGTGTTCGGCGACAACGTGGAGGACGCGCTCGGGCATATCCGCTACACGATCTTCTATTTCGCCTGTATCATCGCCGGGGCCGTCGCGCACGGGATGGCGATGCCCTATTCGCAGATGCCGCTCATCGGCGCTTCGGGTGCCGTCGCCGGCGTTGTCACCGCCTATCTCATCCTGCATCCGCGCGTGAAGCTGTGGGTGCTGATCCTGGCGCGCATTCCGCTGCGCCTGCCCGCCTATGTGGTGCTCGCGACATGGATCGCGACGCAGTTCCTCATGATGCTCGTCGACACGGAGGGGGCCGTCTCCTGGGCAGCCCACATCGGCGGCATCATCGCCGGCGCGGTGCTGGTCGTCGTGCTGCGCAGGCCCGGCGTGCCGCTGTTCGAGAAACCGGTCGCCGCCACCGACACCGTGCGGTCCGAGCATGACGCCTGAACCGCGCGGCCGTTTGCTCTCGCCTGATACCATTTGCCCCTGTTCTATTGACGGCCAAAACCGTCATCTTTAGCTTGCGCGCCGCGGCGAACGCCGCGAGGCCAAGTTTCATTTTTCCTTCCCTCAGTCGCACCCACTGCGAGCGGGAGGCCCTATCCACGGCCCGGATGGAGTGAGAGGAGTTCTGCAGTTGAAAGTCCTTGTTCCCGTAAAGCGGGTTATAGATTCGAATGTGAAGCCGCGTGTGAAGGCGGATGGGTCTGGTGTTGATCTTGCCAACATCAAGATGGCGATGAACCCGTTCGACGAGATCGCG
>NZ_BAABGS010000008.1:0-108559 GCF_039541695.1 Chelativorans composti
TTCGTGACGATCTCGTCGGGCTTGTGTCGCTTGTTGGCCATTGTGGTCCTCCTTCATGGTCAAAACCATACTTCAAGGTGGACCCGTTCAATGGGGGTGGATCATGGCCGGCAACCTGGATCTCACAGCATTGCATCAATTAGTGTCCAGGCTGCTAAAGGAGCAGCTGGCCGGCCAAATCCCCTCGTCCAGCGTATGATTCCGCACCAGTCTAACCGTCACCAACGGATGGTGATCGGAAAAGCAGATGCGGGCCGAGACCTCGAGCGTTATTACCTGCTCGGGGCGCATCAGCGTTAGACGTGTCAGGACGTGGCCGGACGATCGTCCTCGTCGTCGATGAGGATGCGTTCGGCCGCGCCGTCCAGATCCTCATACTGACCGCTGCGCAGTGCCCAGAGGAAGCTGGCGAGGCCCAGTCCTCCCAGGAAAAGCGCAATCGGGATCAGTATCGAGAGAGTGGTCACATTACCTCCTGCAACTTGTGAGAGGCGCGCCTTGCGGTAGCGGCGGCGGAGCGCTTCTGTCCGCCGCCCAAGCGCAGAAGGCGCAGGGCATTGGCAACAACTATGACAGAAGAGCCAGACATGGCAACAGCCGCGACCAGGGGCGTGACGTAGCCGAGGATCGCGATCGGCACGGCAATCAGGTTGTAGACGACCGCGATGCCGAAGTTCTGTCGGATCAGTTGGCCGGAACGGCGGGCGACCCGGTGGGCAAAGGGCACGGCGTTCATGCTCTCGTGCAGGAACACGAAATCCGCCGCGTTGCGGCCAACGTCGGCGGCCGTGGCGGGCGCCATGGAGACATAGGCCGCGGCAAGGGCGGGAGCATCGTTCAAGCCGTCGCCCACCATCAGAACCTTGCGGCCCTCGGCGGCGAGCTCGGCCATACGGACGGCCTTCTCGCCCGGCAGGACGCCGGCGTGGTAGCGGGTGACACCCAGCTTGGTCGCGATCGCCTCCACCTGAGCGCGGGTGTCGCCGGACATGATCTCGACCTCGATGCCACGCTTGCGCAAGGCCTCGAGCGCCTCGGCGGCATCCTGACGGAGGCGGTTCTCGAAGCGGAAGGAAGCGAGGAGCTGGCCGTCGCGGGCAAGGACGGTGCCCTCGGCAGCGTCATCGCTCAGGGCCCAGGAGGCGCGGCCCAGACGGTAGACCGAAGAGCCGATCTTCGCCTCGACGCCGAAGCCGGGCTGCTCGGTGATGCCGGCGAGCTGGACGGGCTTCGTGTTCGCCGGCGCGGCAGCGGCGATGGCGCGGGACAGCGGGTGGTTCGAGCGGGCGCCAAGGGCCGCGGCAATGGCCAGCGCCTCAGCGTCGATCTCCCCGGCGTTGGCCAGGCGGGCCTCGCCAACGGTCAGCGTGCCCGTCTTGTCGAAGACGGCGGTGTCGATGTTGGCCAGGCGCTCCATGGCAGAGCCGTCCTTGGCCATGATGCCATGCTCGAACAGACGGCGGGCGGCCACCACCTGGACCATCGGAACGGCAAGGCCGAGGGCGCAGGGGCAGGTGATGATCAGCACGGCGATGGCGATGGTGATGGAGAGATGCCAGTCGCCGCCGCTCCAGATCATCCAGCCAATGAAGGTAAGAAGGGCGGTCAGGTGTACGACCGGCGCGTAGAGTGCGGAGACCCGGTCGGCAAGGCGGCGGTAGGCGGCACGGCTGCTCTCGGCGGCCTCCATGAGGCGGACCATTTCAGCTAGGAAGGAGTCCTTGGCCGCGGCCGTGGCCTTCATTGTGATTGGATGGGTGAGGTTCAGCATGCCGGCGCGGATGTCGCTGCCCGGCTGGGCGGGCTGCGGGGCGCTCTCGCCGGTGGCCATCGAGCAGTCGATGTCAGTGGAGCCTTCCATCACCACGCCGTCGACGGGAATGCGTTCGCCGACGGCCACGGCGATGACCATGCCGGGCTCGATCTCGTTCAGCGGGACGTAATCGCGGCTGCCGTCGGGGTGCAGGACGGTGGCGCCGCGCGGGGCGAGCCTGGCAAGGCTGGTGACGGCCACGCGGGCGCGGTTGCGCATCACATGGTCCAGCGTGCGGCCGATCAACAGGAAGAAGAGCAGGGACACCGCGCCGTCGAAATAGGCGTGAGGTCCGCTATGGATGGTCTCGTAGAGACTCAGCGCGTAAGCGAGAATGACGCCGATCGAGATCGGCACGTCCATGTTGGTGCGGCCGTGAAGCACCGCGTTCCAGGCCGATCGGAAGAAGATGCGGCCGGCATAGAACAGGGCGGGAATGGCAATCAGCGCGGAGATCCAGTGGAAGAGGTCGCGCGTGGCGGCCTCAGCGCCGGACCAGACGGAGACGGACAGGAGCATGATGTTGCCGGCGGCAAAGCCCGCAACGCCCGTCGCCCAGAGGAGTTCGGAGAGGACAGCGTCCTTCGTGCCTTCCTCCTCGAAGAGGTGCGGCGGGTAGCCAATGGAGACAAGCGACTCCACGATGGGCGGAAGCTTGCCTTCCCGGTACTTGATGGTGACGCGCCTGGTGGACAGGTTTACACGCGCGGAAAGGACGCCATCCAGCTTCGAGAGGGTGCTCTCGACGGCATGGATGCAGCCTCCGCAGTGAACATCCGGTACGGCCAGCTCGACCTGCATCACCCCGCCACCCAGCGAACGGCTGGCGAGACGGAGCTCCTCTGCCGACACGACAGGGCGCTCGGCCGCAGCCAGAGCACCCTCCGCCACCGGAGCGCAGCAGCTCATCTCAACACTCCCTCACGGATATGGATACGACGCACGTCACGGTATGGGAACTCCAGGCCAGCCTCGGCTTCGACCTCAATGATCCACGCCCCATCTCCCAGAGCGACGTCGGTGGCATAGCTGCCGTCAGGCTGCCGCTCCAGGACAAGAACCGTATCCTGCAGGCCGGAAACCGGGCGGTGGAGAAGGACCTGGACCCGGTCGAGCGGGATAACGGAACCGGACTTGTCCGTCAGGCCGTAGGAGAGCCTGCCATTCTCGAACCTGAGCACGGGCTGCCAGCCGAGCGAAAGCTGGTGACGCCCGCGCTCGGTGCGCTCATTGAACTCCTGGCTTGCCACGTAGGTGTTGGGAACGACCAGGCCCGTCCAGGTCCGGTTGGCAAAGACGGCCAGGGTGATGTTGACCGCTATGACCACACCGAAGAACGCGACCATGATCAGAAGCAGGTGGAATCCGGTGAATTCACGCTGATGTCCGGCCGTCTTCATGTCACGTCTCCCTTACGGTCTGATGAACTTTGCCCGGTAGACGGCGCGTTCGCCGCCTTCGACGTCCTGTACCACGAAGTGGAACAGTTCTTCTCTGCTTCTTGATCCATGGCGATGGCCATGATCCTGAGGCTCCTGGCTCACAAAGATGTGGATCTGGCGCAGGCGGTCCGGCTGGACCGTGAGGCGCAGCTCCGTTCCGGATTCCTCAAGCTCGGGCGAAGTCATCGTAGCACCCTCGAGGCCCTCGATCGACAGCACGAACTCGCGCGGCTGCGGGATCATGTTCAGGAGCTTGACGGTGTAACCGTTGCGGATCGAGCCGTCGGACAGAACCACGTACTGCGGATTGCGGTCGTGCAGGACGTTGACGTCGAGACGGTCGCGGGTGACCAGCACGTACAGCATGCCAAGGCCGACAGCCGCAAAGATTGTCGCATAGATGAGCGTCCGCAGCCGGAAGACGTGACGCCAGTCGAAACGGGCAACCTTGTCCGACAGCGTGCCGTCCGGGTTGCGCACGCGGCGCGGGTCGATGGGCTGGGTACCGTTGGCGGTGGCAAGCGCCATGTTGTCGTTGTACTCGCTCAGCGTCGCGTAGGAGATCAGGCCACGCTCCTTGCCGAGCTTGTCCATGACGTTGTCGCAGGCGTCGATACAAAGGGCGCAGGTGATGCACTCCAGCTGCTGTCCGTCACGGATGTCGATCCCCATCGGGCAGACCGCGACGCAGGCGTTGCAGTCCACGCAATCACCGACAACCTGACCTGCCGCCGCGGCCTTCTTGGCGTGGGCGGAACGCGGCTCGCCGCGCCAGGCGTTGTAGGTGACGGTGAGCGAGTTCTCGTCCAGCATCGCGCCCTGGATGCGCGGCCAGGGGCACATGTAGGTGCAGACCTGCTCGCGCATCAGGCCGCCGAAAACGTAGGTGGTGGCAGTCAGGATGGCGACGGTGGTGTAGGCCACCATGGGAGCCTGGCCCTTCGCGAAGTCGACCAGAAGCGTCGGCGCATCGGCAAAGTAGAAGATCCAGGCGCCGCCGGTCATGACGCCGATCAACAGCCAGCAGGCGTGAACAGTGGTCCGCTTGATGATCTTCTCGGCCGTCCACGGGCTCTTGTCGAGCTTGATGCGGGCATTGCGGTCGCCTTCGATCAGCCGCTCCACGGCGATGAAGAGGTCGACCCACACGGTCTGCGGGCAGGTGTAGCCGCACCAGGCACGACCGATGGTCGAGGTGATCAGGAACAGGCCGATGCCTGCCATCACGAGCAGGCCGGCGATGAAGAAGAATTCCTGGGGCCAGATCTCGATGAAGAAGAAGTAGAACCGGCGATGTGCCATGTCGACCAGGACGGCCTGGTCGGGGGCATAGGGACCACGGTCCCACCGCACCCAGGGCAACAGATAGTAGATGCCCAGGGTGATAAGCATCACAAGCCACTTGAAACGCCGGAACCGCCCTGTGACACGCTTTGGGTAGACCTTCTTGCGTGCCGCGTAGAGCGGCTGGCGATTGCGCTTCGCGTTGACGGGCTGTGCGTCGTCGTGGGGGATATCAGTAACGTTTGCCATGAGAACCCTTTGCGCCCCTTTGGCGCTTCGGGGCCTTGATCAGGATCAAATGGACCGGAATGCCGCAGGCGCAGAATGCCGCGCCCAAAAAATTCGGGGGAGGAACTTCCGGGACCAAAGTCCCTGAAGTATCTCCCCCGGCTTCCCCCCACGGGATGCGCTCTACATTGATACAGGAGCAATCGATCCAGTCATTGACCGGGATCAATTACTGTATCTGTTCGGCGCCTCCGAGCGAGTAGACGTAAACGGCCAGCTCCTTCACGGTGACGTCGCCGAGACGTGCATGCCAGGCGGGCATCACGCCATGCTTCGGCTTGCGGATCTGGGCTGCAATGTCGGCCTCGGTCGCGCCGTAGAGCCAGATCGCGTCGACCAGGTTGGGCGCGCCGACAGTCTGGTCACCGCGGCCATCCTCGCCATGGCAGGATGCGCAGTTGTCGACGAACAGCTGCTTGCCGGCCTCGGCGAGGGCAGGATTGGACGGCTCGCCCGACAGCGACTTCACGTAGGCAGCGATGCTACGGATCTCCTGACCGGTCAGCATCTCGCCGAATGCGGGCATCTCGGACACGCGGGTGTCCGGATCCGAGTTGTAGCGGATGCCGTGCGAAATGGTCTGGTAGATGTCCTGGATGGTGCCACCCCAGAGCCAGTCGTCGTCGTTCAAGTTCGGATAGCCAGGGAAGCCCTGGGCGCCGGTGCCGTGGCACTGCACGCAGTTCACCTTGAAGGCGGCCTCGCCGGCAGCGCGTGCGAAGCGATAGAGCGAGTCGTCCTTGACGATATCCTCGAGGGACTTCTCGGCGATCGCCGTCTTGATGGCAGCCTGGCTGTCGGCAACCTGGCCCATGGTCTCAGAGAGCTGGGCGCGGCTCGACCAGCCCAGCACACCCTTGGTGGCCGAGCTGATGAGCGGCCATGCCGGATAGGCAATGGTGTAGCCGATCGTCCAGATGATGGTGGCGTAGAAGGTCAGCAGCCACCAGCGCGGCATCGGATTGTTCAGTTCCCGAATGCCATCCCATTCATGGCCGGTCGTTTCGACACCGGAGAGTTCGTCAATATGCTTCTCAGTCATCGTGATCGTCCTTGAGTGGGATCATGGCTGCTTCCTGGGCCCGGACCTTGGCGCCGGGGCGGAACACGAAGAGGATCGTGCCGACGAAGAAGACCGTCATGCAGAGCAACCCCCAACTGTCAGCGAACTGGCGCAGAGCGGTATAAGTCTCCATGGATCCCTCCCTTAGCGGTAACCGCCGGTCTCGTCGTAGGTGGAGAAGTCGACGAGCGTGCCGAGCATCTGCAGGTAGGCGATGAGGGCGTCCATCTCGCTCACCATGTTCGGGTTGCCGTCGAAGTCACCCACCACGGCCTTGGGATAGCGGGCGAGGAGCTCCTCGTGATCCGCATCCGGGTTGGCCTGGGCGAGAAGGTCCGCGTTGGCGTTGGCGATCATCTCTTCCGTGTACGGGACGCCAACCTTCACGTTGGCGACGAGGTGGGTCGAGAAGTCGCCGATCTCAAGCGGCTTGTCCTTCAGGAAGCCGTAGCTCGGCATGACCGATTCCGGCACCACCGAACGCGGGTCGATGAGATGCTGCACGTGCCACTCGTTGGAGTAGCGGCCGCCGACGCGGGCGAGGTCGGGCCCCGTCCGCTTCGAGCCCCACTGGAACGGGTGGTCGTACATCGACTCCGCGGCGAGGCTGTAGTGGCCAAAGCGCTCGACCTCGTCACGGAAGGGACGGATCATCTGGCTGTGGCAGACATAGCAGCCTTCGCGGATGTAGATGTTGCGACCGGCGAGCTCCAGCGGCGAGTAGGGCCGCATGCCCTCAACCTTCTCGATGGTGTTCTCGAGATAGAAGAGGGGGACGATCTCCACGATGCCGCCGATGGTGACGACAAAGAGCGAGCCAACCAGAAGAAGTGTGGCATTGCGCTCGATAATATGATGTTTGTCGAGAAGTGCCATTCGTACGGCTCCTTATTCAGCTGGTTGCAGCGCCGGTGCCTTGCCGCCCATAGGCGCTTCCTCACGCACGTAGCCGCGGATCGTCATGTAGACGTTGTAGGCCATGATGACCGCACCCAGGAGGTACAGGGCACCACCGAGCGTACGCAGGACGTAATACGGATGCATGGCCGCGACGGTCTCGGCGAAGGTGTAGACCAGGAAGCCCTGATCGTCGTACTCGCGCCACATCAGGCCCTGCTGGATGCCGGACACCCACATGACAGCGGCGTAGATCACGATGCCGATGGTGGCGAGCCAGAAGTGCCAGCTGACCATGCGGATCGAGTACAGGCGCTCACGCTTCCACAGACGCGGCACGAGGAAGTAGATCGCACCGAAGGAGATCATGCCGACCCAGCCAAGGGCGCCGGAATGGACGTGACCAATGGTCCAGTCGGTGTAGTGGCTGAGAGAGTTGACCGACTTGATGGACATCATCGGGCCCTCGAAGGTGGACATGCCGTAGAAGGCGACCGCCATGACCATCATGCGGATGATCGGGTCGGTACGAAGCTTGTCCCAGGCGCCGGACAGGGTCATCAGACCGTTGATCATGCCGCCCCAGGACGGCATCCAGAGCATGATGGAGAAGACCATGCCAAGGGTCTGCGCCCAATCGGGGAGAGCGGTGTAGTGAAGGTGATGCGGACCGGCCCAGATGTAGAGGAAGATCAGCGCCCAGAAGTGAACGATCGACAGGCGGTAGGAGTAGACCGGGCGGTTGGCCTGCTTCGGCACGAAGTAGTACATCATGCCAAGGAAGCCGGCGGTCAGGAAGAAGCCCACCGCGTTATGGCCGTACCACCACTGGGTCAGCGCGTCCTGAACACCGGCGAAGAGCGAGTAGCTCTTGGAACCGATCAGCGAAACCGGCATCGACAGGTTGTTGACGATGTGCAGCATCGCGATGGTCACGATGAAGGAGAGGTAGAACCAGTTCGCGACGTAGATGTGAGGTTCCTTGCGCTTCAGGATCGTACCGAAGAACACCAGGAAGTAGCAGACCCAGACGATGGTGAGCCAAATGTCGACGTACCACTCCGGTTCCGCGTATTCGCGACTCTCGGTGATGCCCAGCACATAGCCGGTGGCGGCCATGATGATGAAGAGGTTGTAGCCCCAGAACACGAACCAGGCCAGGTTGCCGCCGAAAAGGCGGGCACGGCAGGTGCGCTGCACGCAGTAGAATGACGTGGCAATCAGTGCGTTACCGCCGAAGGCGAAGATGACCGCGGAGGTGTGGAGCGGACGGAGGCGACCAAAGGTCAGGAACGGTTCAAAGTTCAGCTGCGGGTAGGCGAGCTGAAGAGCCACAAAGACGCCCACCGCCAGTCCGACGACCGCCCAGAAAACGGTTGCGATCGCCCCGTAACGGATGGGGCCGTCCATGTAGGTCTCGGCTTCGTCCGAACGAAGCGGGATGGCTGCGGCGTTTGACTCTGCCCATGATATGTTGCGCATCAGGACAATCGTACCGCCCGCAAGCGCGAAAAACAGAACCCACATATGGGCTCTGAATGCGGAGTCTGCCCCCAAGGCTGCACCGGCGAGCGCAGCAAACGCCGCCAGTGGCAATAGAACAATCTCTTTTCCGTATTTCATTGAGCCTTCCTCGGATGAGTCGCGGAACGCATTGCTGCGGTCGCTCACGCTATCCATGGCCGTGTGCTCGGAGGAAAAGCCTTGATCTGAGTCAATCAATCGGGGCGAGAGGGTGCGCGGATTGTCACCCCTCGGGTCAAAATGAGCGATTTTCGTGATACGGTGCCCGTGACGACACGGCAGGTGGGGTGGGGTGGGGCGGGCTGGTCAGTGGGCCAGGAAAAGCGTCGCGGGCGGCTGGTCGAGCATGCCGCGGATCACGCTGCCAAGACTGGTGCGACGGACGCGGGAATGGGCGGTCGCACCCAGAACGAGCATGTCCGTGCCGCTTTCCGTGACGAACCTGCGCAGACGGCCAATGACGTCGCCGCCGGAGGCCGAAAGCATCTCGGTCCGCACTTCGGCGATATTCTTGTGGAGCAGATAGTTGGCGAGGTCCTGGCCGGAGGTCATGGCGGACAGATCCTTCTCGCCCGTCACGGTGACGATCGATACGCTCTCGGCGGCGCGGAGGAACGGAAGGGCATCGCGAACGGCGCGGGCGCTGCTTGCGCTTCCGTCCCATGCAATGGTGATCCTGGCCGGGAATGGTGAGCTGCCGCCCACCGGAACGATGACAACGGATCCGCCGCTTTCCAGCAAAAGCTCTTCGGTTGCGGCGTGGCGGAGGGCGTTGTCGGTGGTGGCCGCATCCAGAATTGTGAGATCGTTCACGCGGGCAAGCCGAACGAGCCTTGCAATCGCGATGCTGTCCGAGCGGGGTTCCACGGTCGCGAGAATTGCGGTGCCGCGGTTGCCGAGGTGCTTCTGAGTCTCGGCGGCGTTCAAGCGGGCGATCTCCTGCGCGCGTTCGGCGTGAAGGGATGGGTCAGCTTCGGATGTTGACGCTTCCTGCGGAGGCATGACGCACACGGTAAGGCGGGCGGCATTGCGCTCGGCGAGGGACGTGGCGAAAACGAGAGCAGGAGATGGCACAAACGGCTCGACGGCAACCGAGCCAACAAGCAGGCATTGTAGCTGCTCCATTTTTTCCGATACCCCTTTCAGCGCAAGCCAGCTCGGCGGTTCGGATGCAAGACCGATCCGTACTGCGTAAGGGATGCCTTCCTGATGCCCGCGCCAGCTATCCCTTCCCCCCAAATTCATGCAACATTACTATTGTTGCACCGACGATCCATTGAGACAGATCAACGAGTAACGGGAACGCGACGATGGGGCGCTTCTCTCTGCGATGCGTATCGTTGATAAATTTGCTACTACCTGCATATCTCGCGTCTCAAACCGCAGAGCGTTCACCCCACTTGTTCGATCGGCAACAGGGAGCGCCGTATTGAGTCTTGTATGGTTGTTACCGATTGCCCCGGCTCTCGTGCTGGGGGCGGCCTACCGATGGGGCAATGTCATCGGGGCGATTGTTTTTTCGGGGCTGGCAGCCATGGCGCTGGCTCTCTACGCCTTCGATTATGCCGATGTGCCGCTCGTTCCGGGACTTCTCTGCGTGTTGACCTGCGGGCTGGCGCTGCTGGCGGGCACCGCTTTCCGGGAGACGCAGGAGGAGGCGCTCAGGAACCGTCAGGACCTCGAGGCGAAACAGGCACATCTGCAATCGCTCCTCGATACGGTTCCCGACGCCACCGTGGTCATAGACGAGACGGGCAAGATCATCACGTTCAACGATGCCGCCATCCGCCAGTTCGGCTACGAGGCGGAAGAGGTGCTCGGCAAGAACATCAGCATGCTGATGCCGGAACCGTATCGCAGCAAGCACGACGCGTATATCGAACGGTACATGAAGACGCGGGAGCCGCGGATCATCGGTACGGACCGCGTGGTGGTCGGCCAGCGCAAGGACGGTTCGACGTTTCCGATGAAGCTCGCGGTGGGCGAGATGCACAGCGGTGGCAAGGTCTTCTTCACCGGGTTCATCCGCGACCTGACCGACAGGGCGGAGACCGAGGCGCGCCTGCAGGAAGTCCAGGCGCAGCTCGCGCGGCTGGCGCGCATCAGCGAACTGGGCGAGATGGCATCCACGCTGGCGCACGAGCTCAACCAGCCGCTGGCGGCAATCTCCAACTACGTGCAGGGCTGCCGGCGACTGGTCGAAAAGCTGGACGGACCGGTGGCGGAGCAGATGAGCAAGGCGATCGAAGAAACCGCCAAGCAGTCGCTGCGCGCG
Source organism: Chelativorans composti (assembly GCF_039541695.1). Classification (NCBI taxonomy): domain Bacteria; kingdom Pseudomonadati; phylum Pseudomonadota; class Alphaproteobacteria; order Hyphomicrobiales; family Phyllobacteriaceae; genus Chelativorans; species Chelativorans composti. The sequence goes on from NZ_BAABGS010000008.1 coordinate 10,587, forward strand.
GGGCAGATCATCCGGCACCTGCGCGAGTTCGTCACGCGGGGTGAGACCGAAAAGAGGCCCGAAGACATCCAGAACCTGGTGGAAGAGGCGGCCGCCCTGGCCCTCGTGGGATCCCGCGAGCTGGGGGTGCGCACGCTGTTTTCGTCCAGCGGCTTCCTGCCGGCGACGGTCGTGGTGGACCGCGTGCAGATCCAGCAGGTCCTGATCAATCTCATCCGCAATGCGATGGAAGCGATGCGCGAAAGCGAGGTGCGCGAACTCAAGGTCGATGTCTCGGCCGTGGGAAATGGCTTCGTCGCCGTGGAAGTGGCCGACACCGGCCCTGGCGTCTCGGACGAGGTGGTCACACGGCTGTTCCAGCCCTTCGTGACCACGAAGGCCGGCGGCATGGGCATTGGCCTCTCCATTTCAAGACGGATCATCGAGGCCCACGGCGGGGAGCTGACATGCAGACGCAACGAGAGAGGGGGCGCGACTTTCCGGTTTACGTTGCCCGTATCCATGGAGCAGAGGGTGGTCAATGAGCGCTGAAGTGGTAGTCCATATCGTCGATGATGAGGAGGCGGTGAGGAACTCACTGGCCTTTCTGCTGTCCATCTCGGGTTATGCCGTCAAGGTCCATGATTCAGCGACGGCATTCCTGCGACACGCCAAGGGACTGACAAGCGCGTGCCTGATAACCGACCTGCGAATGCCGGACATGAGCGGGGTCGAGCTCATCAGGCGACTGCGCAGCGAAAACATCATGATACCGGCGATCGTGATCACGGGCCATGGCGACGTGCCGATGGCGGTGGAAGCCATGAAGGCCGGCGCGATCGACTTCCTGGAGAAGCCGTTCGAGGACGACGTGATCGTCAACGCTGTGGCGCGCGCCATCGAGATGATCGAAAAGAGGCCGGTGGTGAACGCGGACGTGGACACGATCCGCGAGAGGATTGCGCAACTGTCGGAGCGCGAGCGCCAGGTGATGCAGGGCGTGGTCGCGGGACAGTCGAACAAGACGATCGCCTACAACCTCGACATCAGCCCGCGCACGGTGGAAGTCCACAGGGCCAACGTGATGGCGAAGATGAACTGCAAGAGTCTGCCGGAGCTGGTGCGCATGGTCCTTTCGGTCGGTGACCTGCCCCAACACAGCTAGCAGTGCGCGCTGCGACATATTGTACGTGCTGCGACATATTGTATACGTAGGATCCCTTAGGGGCTGTCCGAATTTCCCGCCTGCCGGGATTCAGCTATCAGGCAAGCGTGCTTGTTTAACCACTGGAGAGAGCAATGCTTGCCTATCGGGCCCAACCTCATCCGGAGATGACGGACCAGCGGGTAGGGGGTGTCACTGCGGATGGCGGAGCTCTTGCTTACGGACAGCCAAGACAGGTGGAGTTTTTCCCCGCCAACGCCCAGATCTACGCTCAGGGCGATCGTTCGGCTGCTCTCTACCAGATCGAATACGGCGTGGTGAGGCTGTTCCGTCTTCTCTCCGACGGGCGGCGCCAGATTTGCGCGTTTCATGTTCCGGGCGAATATTTCGGCTTCGAGGCCGACGGCGAGCACCATCTGTTCGCCGAAGCGGTGTGCGACTCGGCCATCCGGATCCTGCGCAAGCCGCTGCCCGAAGACGGGTTCATGCTGAAGCTGGTCACCAAGGAGCTGGTGCGGGCGCAGGAGCATCTGCTGGTCATCGGCCGGCAGACGGCGGTCGAGCGCATCGCGGCCTTCATGGTCGATCTCTACGAGCGCATGGGCGAGGACGGCCACGTCGAGCTGGCGATGTCGCGGACGGATATCGCCGACTATCTCGGGCTGACGATCGAGACGGTTTCGCGTGTGTTCTCGAAGTTCCGCAGCGAGGGCTACATCAAGCTGCACGGAACGCGGGGACTGGAGATCGTTCATCTGGAGGCGCTGCGCGACATCTGCGCGTAGGCTACCTGACGGAATTCCCAAACGGAGAAGGGGAGGCTGGCGACAGTCTCCCTTTTCTGTTCGAGCGGTATCAACAACGGCGACGCTTTGGCGAGGGTTGCCTCAGTGATATCCCTCGCCGGGCGCGATGCGGCCACGGAAAATCCAGTAAACGAATATCGTATACCCGAGCACGATCGGCAGCAGAAACATCGTCCCCAGCAGGAAGAAGAGCTGGGAGGCGGGTGCGGCGGCCGTGTCCCAGAAGGTTAGGCTGGGCGGCACCAGATAGGGCGCGTAGGAGATGATCAGCCCCGCATAGCCCAGGACGAAGAGAGCGATCGTGCCCGCGAAGGGAAGGAATTCGCGCCCGCGCAGGATGCCCTGCCAGATGCCGTACGCAATGAGCACGACGGCAATCGGAATCGGCCAGAGGAAGAGAATGTTTGGAATGCTGAACCAGCGTTCCGCGACGCTTTCCAGCATCAGCGGGGTCCAAAGGCTGATGATGGCCATTGCGACGAGCACCGTGGCGAGAAGCACGGGTGCGACGCGGCGGCCGAGCTCGCGCACCGGACCGACGGTTCGCATGTTAAGCCAGGTCGCGCCGAGGAGGGCGTAGCCCGCCACCACGGCAAGGCCGACGAAAACGGAGAAGGGGGTCAGCCAGTCATACGGACCGCCGGCATACTGGCCGTCCACGACGGGTATGCCCTGGAGCAGGCCGCCCAGGATGACGCCCTGCAGAAAGGCAGCGACGATGGAGCCAGCGGCAAATGCCAGGTCCCAGGCCCGGTGGCGCGGCTTGGCCACCCAGCGGAACTCGAACGATACGCCGCGCAGGACGAGGGCCAGAAGCATGCCGATGACCGGAAGGTAGAAGGCCGGCATGATGATGGCATAGGCCTTGGGAAAAGCGACCCAGAGGCCGCCGCCGCCCAGGACGAGCCATGTCTCGTTGCCGTCCCAGAAGGGAGCGACGGAGTTCATCATCAGATCGCGCTCCTCTTCCTTGCGGGTGGCCGGGAACAGGATGCCGATGCCCAGGTCGAAGCCGTCGAGGATGACATACATCATCACGGCAACGCCGATGAGGCTGGCCCAGATGAGGGGCAGGTACCATTCCATCGGTGTCATGATCTCGTCTCCCCTGCGGAATAGCCCGGGATGTCAGACGTCTTGCCGAGCGCCTCGCGTGTTGCCTCTTCAGCGGCGGACAGCGGCCGGTTCGGGACGCCTTGCGATGGCACGTCCGCGACCGGGGCTAGGCCGCGGTTTATCAGGCGGTTCATGTAGTAGACGCCGACCGTGAAGATGACGCCGTAGATAAGGACGAAGAGGGCGAGGGTGCCGGCGACGCTCGACGCAGGAACCGGCGAAAGGCCGTCCACGGTGCGCAGGTGGCCATAGACCAGCCAGGGCTGGCGGCCCTGCTCGGTGACGAACCAGCCGGCGAGGATGGCGATGAAGCCGAGCGGCCAGACGTAGTAGGCTACTCTCAGGAAGAGGCGGTTGTCGAAAAGGCGTCCGCGCCACCAGAGCCAGGCACCCCAAAGGCCGATGGCAATCAGCAGGAGGCCGATGCCCACCATGATGCGGAAGGCGAAGAAGACATTGGCGACGGGCGGCCATTCGTCAGGCGGGAACTCGGTCAATCCGGGGAAGCGGCCGTTCCATTCATGGGTGAGGATGAGGCCGGCGAGGCCAGGAATGGCGATCTCGAAATGGTTGGTGCGCGCCTTTTCGTCCGGGATGCCGAATAGAACGAGGTCGCTCCCCTTGTCGGCGTCCCAGTGGGCCTCGATGGCGGCCACCTTGGCCGGCTGATGCCGGAGCGTGTTGAGGCCGTGCGAATCGCCCACCAGAAGCTGAAGAGGAGCGACGATGGCGATCATGCCGACGGCCATGCGCAACATGGTGCGGCTTTCCTCGCGGAAGCGGCCCTGCAGCAGGTATCGCGCGCCGACGGCGAGGACCACGGCGGCAGTGGTGAGATACGCCGCAATGAGCATGTGGACCAGGCGGAGCGAGAAACTCGGATTGAAGATCACCTGCATCCAGTCGACCGGATAGGCGATGCCGTCGCGGATCTCATGGCCCGCGGGCGTCTGCATCCAGCTATTCGCTGAGAGGATCCAGAAGGCGCTGGTGGCGGTGCCGATGGCGACGAGGAACGAGGCCAGCGTGAGGAGCCAGTCGGGAAACCGGTTCCAGCCGAACAGGAGAATGCCGAGGAAGGTCGCTTCCAGATAGAAGGCGGTGAGCACCTCATAACCGATCAACGGACCGATGACATTACCGGAAAACTCGGAGAAACGGCTCCAGTTCGTGCCGAACTGGTACGTGAGCACGATTCCGGAGACGACACCCATTGCAAAGGAAACGGCGAAGATCTTGGTCCAGAACCTCGCCAGGCGATGATACTTCGGGTTTTTCGTTCGCATCCACATCGCCAGCAGTACGGCGACATAGGCCGACAGGCCGATGGTGAAGGCGGGAAAGATGATGTGGAAGGATACGGTAAATGCGAACTGGATTCTGGCCAGTAGCACCGGATCAATGTCCATGCTTCGCTCCTCCGTCCGCGAGCATATTAAATACGTTATAGTTACACTAACGGGCGGGTGCGTCCAGTGCGGCGGCCGGTCGGAGGAAGTTGGCCCGCCGAAGGCGTGCGGCGGAGGCCCGGGAGGCGGGTCGCCGCGAGGGCGGCGGCTGCCGACAATGCACGAAGAAGATCAGATGGTCATGGGCTTCCTGATCCGGCCGTTCGTGCCTGCGGTTGCGGTCAGAAGGCCGGACTTCACCTTTTCGGGAGCCGCAGGTGCAGCAAGGCAACCGGGGTCAGGATGCCCCCTTCAGCCGAGCTGCACGGGGCCGGCAGGACGGAGGCTGCCGACCTCGATACCGCGCCAGTTCTTCAGCACCGGATTGGCCATCTCGACGAGGGCGGCGCGCAGCGGATCCTCGGCTGGCAGAAGGCTTGCCAGCGTCGCCATGACCATGATCTCGGCAGCGCGCGTGGCGCCGTCGTCGCACTTCAGCGCGATGCCGAGGCCGAGTTCGGGAATGGCGGCGCAGAACACGCCCTCAGCTCCGGTCTTGGTAAAGAGCCGGCCCTTGCCGGCTTCCATGATTTTCGTGTCGACGCGGCCGGTTCCCGCGACGAGGAAGGGTTCAGCCATGCAGGCGGCAAAGATGCGGCTGGCGGCCTTCGCGCGCTCAGGCGACAGCCCCTCGCCGGTCGCCATGCGGGCGAAGCCAAGCGCGAGGCTTTGAAGGGGAACGGCGTAGGTCGGAATCGAGCAGCCGTCGGTGCCGCAGGTGTCGACGTCGTGGGCCGCACCCGTCACGTCTTCGAGGGCGGCGCGGACCAGCTTCTGGAACTCGTGGTCCTTCGAGACGTAGCCGTGGCGGTCGAGCCCGGTGTGGACGCAAGTGCAGAGGAAGCCGGAATGCTTGCCGGAGCAGTTGTTGTGCAGCGGGCAGGGTTCGGCGCCGCTGCGAGCAAGGTCGATCATCGCGTGCTGGCCGGAAGGCCAGTGGGCGCCGCATTCAAGCGCGGATTGATCGAGACCCGCGCGCTCAAGCATGGAAGCGGCGAGGTTCACGTGTTCCGGCTCGCCGGAATGGGAGGAGCAGGCAAGCGCTATCTCGCGGTTGCCGAACCCGAAGGCATCGGCCGCGCCGCTCTCGACAAAGGGGAGGGCCTGAATGGACTTCACCGCGGAACGGGGGAACACCGGGCGCTCGACATCGCCGATCGAAAGCACGAGCCTGCCCGAACCGTCGCAGACCGCGACCGCGCCGCGATGACGGCTTTCCACCACGCTTCCGCGCCGAACCTCAACCAGAACCGGATTGCTCATTTCCACCTGCTCCAAACTTGTCTTCGCGCTTGTTGCCTCCCGCAGGCGTCATAGTCCCATCGTAGCGCGGCTTCAATGGTGCGACGGGAGCGTTTGACGGCTTTGGCGCGGAGCAGGCCCAGGCCATTTCAGCCGGTGTCGTCATCGCCCAGCCGGATGGTTTCGCCGTTCACCAGGCGCGCATCGTCGGACAGGAGATAGCGCACCAAGGAGGCGACGTCCTCGGGCGTCGGGATCCTGACGGGCTTGCCGGTCCAGATCGTCCGGCGTCCTCCAGACCCTGCGGTGGCGATAGAATTGATGCGGACGGGACGGTCCGTGTTTTCGAGGACGAAAATCTCGCTGAGAGCCTGCAGGCCCTTCTGCGAAGCGGCGAGGCCGGCATTTCCTTCGCGGATGCGAAGGGCGCTTGCGGGCATGATGTTGACGATGGAGAGCTGGTCCGCCATGCGGGAGCAGGCGGCCTGGATTGCGACGAAGGGGCCGACAAGATTGAGCTCCAGCAGTTCGCGCAGCATCTCCGGGGAGGTCTCCTCGAAAGGAGTTTCGTGCCGGCTGGCGATGCAGTTGATCAGCGCGGAGCACAGGCCGAGGGTATCGACGACGGTGTCAAAAACGCGGTCGGCCTCGTCCTCATCTGACATGTCGGCGGGAAGGATGAGGACATCTTCGCCGGACAGAGCCTCCTCGGTCATGCGCAGGGCGTCCTCGTCGGTGTCGAGAATGGCCACCGACCAGCCATCGTGCAGAAGTGATTCGGCGATGGCGATGCCGGTGACTGTCGCCCCGCGCGTGATGATTGCCGTCCTGTTCATCGGTCCCCTCAAGTGGTTGCGGCAAACCCGTGATCCCCGCCGCCAAGGATGCGCACAGCGCGGAAGCCGCGGCAAGATCCCCCCGCGAATCAGCATTCCCGGCCGCTGTGGTGACGGAACCTTTGAAAGGCGCGACGGTTAAGGCGTCGCATCCGACAACAAGCTCAAATTCGCAAGGGAGCGGTCATGACAGAACTCGATTTTCCGCGGCCGGTGCGCGTTGTGGCCGGCCTGGGGCAGGTGCGGGTGATTGGAACGGTGCGCGAGGCCTTCGACTACCTTCCGCATGAGGTGGCGCCGCCCGGTGACGAAGCACTCGAAGCGGTTCTCGATGCCTGCAGGGGCGCAATCCGCAGGGAGTGCTCGACCGACGAGGCGCATGACGTTTTCGTGGCGTATGCACGGCGCCGCAACATTCTTGTGGATGAAGAGCTCGAGACGCTCCCAGGAACTGCGGACGGCGCGCGTTTTCCCGCCTGATTTCCGCCGGCAGAGCCAAGCCGAAAGCGGCATTCCAGAGACGAAGGAAGAAAATTCAACGAGCTGTCATTTCGATCGCGGTTAGGACTTGAAACGAAAATTGGAGATGGGTATATAGCCGCCAACTGGTCACGGAGTGTAGCGCAGCCTGGTAGCGCACCTCGTTCGGGACGAGGGGGTCGGAGGTTCGAATCCTCTCACTCCGACCAGTTCAATTTTTCTCCGCACAAGTTTTCCCCCTCAATAATGTCTGATCGTTGCGGCTGATTGCAGCGCGCAAAGCGCGCGGCTCGCTTGTTCACGGCTTCATGGGATTTGCTAGCTCGCCTGTCCGCGCGGGCACGGCCGCTGTCGTGAAGGCGGCAAGGTCAATCCATTTCATTCCGATTCTGCGAAGCTCAGAAAGCGACGGCTGGCCGCCGGGCGAACCACCGGAAGGCGCTTCAAGTAACCGCTGTGAGGAGAATGGCGCCGCTGCGATCAAACTGCATCGAGATGAGGGCGCAGCGCATCGTTGCAAGAAGATGCGGTGAAGCGGCATCCGGCGTGTGTGGGGCACAAATCGTAGAGACACCGCAACACCGTTCACAAGTTTTCAAAATAGCTTGGCTTCAGTCATTGATTTAGATCAATGTCTAGGCGCGAACGCATTGATTTTGCTTTTTTTTGCGATTTTTCGAGCAGGTGCGCCGCGTCGGCGCCGGGAACGCTCGTCCGGCTGCGGGCGGAGCCGGCAGTGGAATCAGTTGTTCGTCGCGCAGCGCATCGGGCCGGGAGGCGGGCGCAGGGCGCGGTGCCAGGCTCCCGGGAGCCGCTAGAAGTTCAGCCCTGCATCTCGGTGGCGGGAAGGTCAGGAAACGCGGCCCATTCCGCAGCAGAGCGGCACCAGATCTGGCGCGTTGGGACGAGTTGCATGCGTTCGTTGATGCTGCCCCAACGGATGCCCCACGGGCGGGCGTGTTCGTCCTCATCGCTGGCGAAGAGATGCGAGCCGCATTCAGGGCAAAAATACATGAGGCGGATTCTGCCGCTGTCGGCCTGGCGGCGGTACGCCTTGGGCTCGCCTTCGATACGGATGTCTGACCGTCTTGCGGTCACGGTCACCCGGTACGGGGAGCCGGTAAGGCGCTGGCAGTCCTCGCAGTGACAAACCGTGACCACGTCCGGGTTGATGTCGGCCTCGTATCTGATCCTGCCGCAATGGCATTGGCCATGAACCTTCATGAAAACCTCCCAGGACACTTCGTTTCGCAATTATAGGGCGCAGAGGCCGGCAGGTCTCGCAAATATGGGAGCAGGCGGCGGGACGGGGGCGGAACCCTGCAGCCGGAATGGTTCCGGGCCTTTGCGAGATGAAGAGGGAGACAAGACCGGCGGAGCAGATGGAGAACCCGGACCGCCAGGCCTTTCCGTAAAGGCCGAACCGATCCGGGTGTTGCCTCAAGTGGAACCGTCCGGTCAGGCTGCGGGTGAACCGGCAGCCAGCGACTCCAGGAGCTGCGGCAGGAGAGGTTCGCAGGTCACGGCCGCATCCGGCGCGATCTGCGCACAAATTTCCGGCAGAGCATCGGAGAGGGCCGCCTGCGCAGCCGCGTGAACGGTCGATCCCACGATGGCGCTACGGCGTTCGATCTGCTGCTGTCTCGCCTCGGCGATCCGCTTCTGGAGGGAGCCGGAGTGGATGCTGCGCAGGATGCCGCCATCGGCCTCGATGCGGCGGAATTCCTCACGGGCGCCTTCGCAGAACCGATCAACGAGCGTCGAGAGGGCTTCGGAACTGGCCGAGACCAGGTCTTGAGCCGCCACTTCGATGCTCTGCACCAGACTGGTGTTGAGGGCAGTGCGGCGGGCGGCAGCGTCGGGAAGTCCGACGGCAAGCGTGTGTGGCAGGACCGTTATGGAAGTCGCGCCGCCCGCGGCGGCTGCGAAGGCCGCCATCGTGTTGCGGATGATGTTGGTCTGCGGGTCGCGGGCGCTCAGCATGCGGAAGGACGTTTCCGCATGGATCGGAATGGGGGTGGGCTCGACGCCATACTCGGCCAGCAGATCCGCCCAGAGACGACGAAGGGCGCGTAGCTTGGCGACGGACGCCAGAATGTTCTGGTCGACGCTGACGGCGAAGCCCAGGTGCGGCAGGCCATAGACCACCGGCTGGCGCGCGTCCTCGAACATCTTGAGGTGGGAGGCCACGGAGGCAAGCGTGATACCAAGCTCCTGCGCCTCGCTGGCGCCGGCGTTGTGATAGACGCGGCTGTCGGATTCCAGCAGGACGCCCGGAAGCGACAGGGCGAAGAAGCCGCCGAGAGACTGGGGCAACGAAGCCTCGAGCGCCTCGAGAGACATGCGAAGCTGGCCTGTGCCTACGAACAGCGAGGCGGGATCGACGCCGAAGGAAAGGTGGACGCCGGAGGGATCGACCTGCTCTTCCTGCAGGATCTTGGCCAGCCAGTCGATAGAGGCACGGCTTTGCGGATGCACGTCGATGCGGAGATTGACCTCGCGCAGCGGAAGGTCACGGAGGGCGGCACGCAGACCGTCGGCGCTCGACGGAATGCCGAAGCCGAAGGCATTTGGCGCGCCGGCAAACACGATCGAGAGTCCGTTCGCGCCGTTCCGCAGGTCCTCGCCGGCCTGAACCGACGCGCGGACAGGATCCGGGTCATCGACACGCTGCATCACGAGCCACGGCCTGCCGCGCACCGCAGCAGCCTTGTCCTCACCGCTGGAAGCCTCGCCTGTTCTGGCCGGGTGGCTCAGCTCCCCGAACGAAGCTCTTGCCTCTCGTGTCTCTTCAGGCGCCGGAGCATCCGAAACGGTTGGTGTCGAGGGGACCATCTCATCCCTTTCCATTAGTCGCGAATGGGTACCAGGATCGTAATGTATGCCGGGGATGGCGCGGCTGCAATGCCGAGGGGAAAAGTGCCGGGGGCGGGTTATGGCGCAGCACAAAATGCTTGTGGGCGCAGTCCGGCCGTTGCGAACAAGCGGGGGCGCGCCGTTACTTTGGAAAGGCCGGAGCCGGCATTGCCGAGGCGGCCGACGATGTCTATACGGAAATAGGGAAAGGATGGCCGCGAAAGGGATGGAGCAGCATGAGCGCCGAGGACAGCATCTTCATTGGAGCAAGCCGCAATCCGGATGACAGCTACCAGAGGCCCGAACAGCTCCTCCTGCGGTACGGCAACCGGCACGGTCTGATCACGGGCGCGACGGGCACGGGCAAGACCGTAACGCTGCAAGTGCTGGCGGAGAGCTTCGCGCAGGCCGGCGTGCCGGTGTTCTGCGCGGACATGAAGGGCGATCTCTCGGGCATCGCCGCCGCGGGCGAGGCCAAGGATTTCCTGCTGAAGCGCGCGGAAGAGGTGAGGTTCGAGAATTACACGTTCGAGAAGGCGCCGGTCATCTTCTGGGACCTTTTCGGCGAACAGGGGCATCCGATCCGGGCGACCGTTTCGGAGATGGGACCGCTGCTCTTGTCCCGTCTCATGAACCTGAGCGAGGCGCAGGAGGGTGTGCTCAACATCGCCTTCCGCATCGCCGACGAGGAGGGGTTGCTGCTGCTCGACCTCAAGGACCTGCAGGCCCTGCTGAACTATATGGCGGAGAACGCGGCGCAATTCTCGGGCCGCTACGGCAACATCACGAAGCCATCGGTGGGCGCGATCCAGCGGTCGCTGCTGGTGCTTGAGCAGCAGGGTGGCGACAAGTTCTTCGGCGAACCTGCGCTGCAGATCGCTGATCTCATGCGCACGACGCGGGACGGGCGTGGCTATGTGAATGTGCTCGCCGCCGACAAGCTGATGATGAAGCCCAAGCTCTATGCGACGTTCCTGCTGTGGCTCCTTTCGGAGCTGTTCGAGGAACTGCCGGAGGTGGGCGATCCGGAGAAGCCGCGGCTCGTGTTCTTCTTCGACGAGGCGCACCTGCTGTTCGACGAGGCGCCGAAGGCACTGCTCGACCGGATCGAGCAGGTGGTGCGGCTGATCCGCTCGAAGGGCGTGGGCGTCTATTTCGTGACGCAGAACCCGCTCGACATTCCCGAGACGGTGCTGGCGCAGCTCGGCAACCGCGTGCAGCACGCGCTGCGCGCCTATACGCCGCGCGAGCAGAAAGCCGTGAAGGTGGCGGCCGAAACGTTCCGGCCGAACCCGGCCTTCAACTGCTTCGAGGCGATCACCAGCCTGGGTACGGGCGAGGCGCTGGTGTCAATGCTCGAGAACAAGGGCGTGCCGGGGATCGTGCAGCGGACACTGATCCGTCCGCCATCCTCACGCATCGGGCCGCTGACGGACCAGGAGCGGCAGGCGGTGATCAACGAAAGCCCCGTCGCGGGCATCTATGACCGCATGATCGACCGGATCTCGGCCTTCGAGATGCTGCAGCAAAGGGCGCAGGAGAGCGCGGCGGCCGAAGAGCGGATGCGGCAGCAGGAGGCCGATCAAGGGGCGTCGAACCGCACCGGCTGGACATTGCCGGATTTCGGAACCTCTTCGCGCGGTACCCGCAGCAGTGGCGGCAGAAGCGGCTACCAACGGCAGACGGTGACGGAGACGGTCGTCAAATCGGTGGCCAGGACCATCGGCACGACGCTTGGACGCGAACTCGTCCGCGGCATCCTGGGAAGCCTGAAGCGGGGGCGGTAAGGGCGGTTTCTGCCGTTTCATTCCCCCTCTTTTGCCCTTTGACACTTGGCTTCGCCAAGATTGCGCTTTTCTTCTCCGCAATGGGGGAGAGACAGGGCACGGCAGCGACGAATGAGGGTCGATTGAAAAACGAGAAGGGGCGGTGCCGATGGCGCCGCCCCTTGCTTTTCCGATGGATGCCGGTGGTCGGGTCAGACCGTGCGAAGGCCGCTGGTGACCAGAACCGGGGTTCCTTCCGACACGCGGTCGTAAAGGTCGATCACGTCCTGGTTGATCATGCGCACGCAACCGGACGAGACGGACTTGCCGATGGACCACCATTCGGGCGAACCGTGAATGCGGTACAGCGTGTCCTTGCCATTCTCGTCATAGAGATAGAGGGCGCGGGCGCCGAGTGGATTGTTGATCCCGGGCTCCATGCCGCCCAGCCAGGTGTTGGTCGCCTTGTCGTAGGAGGCGCGATACTTCTCGAGGTTGGGCTGGCGGTCGATCATCTCCGCCGGCGGGAACCACTTCGGCCACTTGGACTTGCGCTCGACCTTCGCGCGTCCGGCCCAGGCGAAGCCATCCCGTCCCAGGCCGACGCCGTAGCGCATAGCCCGGCCGCCGTAGCCGACCAGATAGAGGAAATGGGAGGAGGTATCGACAACGATCGTTCCGGGACGCTCACCGGTCGGGTCAGCCACCTCCTGGCGCAGGAAACGGGGATTGATCTTGTCGACCGGAACGGCCGGGAGGGCAAAACCCTCGTCCACCATGGCGGCGTACATTTCCCTGGGCGGGGCAAGCCTGATCGGCTCAGGCGCCAGGGCGAGCGGACGCTGGGGGAAGGGGCGGCTGCTGCCGCTCGGAACGTTAGTGCATCCGGACAGCGCAAGTGTTGCGGCGCCGGCTCCCAGGGCAGAGAGGAACCCGCGCCGGGAAACGGGGGAGGAAGGATCGATTCTGGACATCCTTGTTGGTCCAAACGATTTGACGGGAATTATTTATAATCGCAGGGATGAACCTTAAAAATGGTGGGGATGCAAGCCGGGAAACTGAAAACGAGGCCAAAATGGCGTATTTCCGGTGTGCGAACCGCAAAGAGTTATCCTCTATTGCGTTTCTGCAACGGTATTATTCACCCTCCGGCCTTCCGGGACCGACAGAACACCGCCCGCCGGCCAGAGGGGATGATATCCCTGTCGGGTGAAAAGCTGCCGGCGGAGTGGCAAACTCCTCAAGATGCCTATATTGGAGGAACGGACTCATTCGACGTCCGTTGGTTGAGCTGCCATGAAACCGGCACGAAGGGCGCAACGCTGCCCGCGTTGCCGGTTCGCATGGGTTTCGACATATCAAGCTGAGGGAGAGCAAGCATGGCTTTTGAACTGCCGGATCTGCCGTACGACTATGAGGCGCTCCAGCCTTTCATGTCGCGGGAGACACTCGAGTATCACCACGACAAGCATCACAAGGCTTACGTCGACACCGGCAACAAGCTGGCCGCAGAAGCCGGGATGGACAATCTCTCTCTGGAGGAGATCGTCAAGCAGTCCTACGGCAAGAACCAGCCGCTCTTCAACAACGCGGGCCAGCACTTCAACCACATTCACTTCTGGAAGTGGATGAAGAAGGGCGGTGGCGGCAACAAGCTTCCGGGCCTTCTACAGCAGGCCATCGACAGCGACCTCGGCGGCTATGACAAGTTCCGCGCCGACTTCATCAATGCCGGCGTGACGCAGTTCGGTTCGGGCTGGGCGTGGCTGGCGTTCAAGGACGGCAAGCTCGAGATCATGAAGACGCCAAACGGCGAGAACCCGCTGGTCCATGGCGCGACGCCGATCCTCGGCGTGGATGTGTGGGAGCACTCCTACTACATCGATTACCGTAACGCCCGCCCGAAATATCTGGAGGCGTTCGTCGACAATCTGATCAACTGGGATTACGTGCTGGAGCTGTATGAGAAGGCTCGCGGCTAATCGGAAACTTATGGCTGCCATCACGGAGCCCGGCCCTTGCGGCCGGGCTTTTGCTTAACCGCGCCATTTCTGTATCTGTTTATTTCTGTATCGTTTCAGACGGTCGAATCAAAGTGAGGCGGCAAACTGTCTTCACGAAGGATTGATTCAACCGGACGAACTTTTGCGATGTCTTTTCTCTGCCGCTAGCTATCTTGCGGTATCAACTTTCTGGAGAATCTCATGAAGAAACTAATAGCATCTGCACTTGTTCTCATGGTGAGCGCGGGAACCGTTGCCGCTCAGGACAATCCGATCAAGTCTCGGCAGGCGCTGATGGACGCCGCTGCTGGTGCTGCCGGAATCGCCGTGCCGATGCTGAAGGGGGAAATGGAGTACAATCCTGCTGTCGCGAAGGCGGCCATCGCAACTTTCTACGGCGTGGCAACGGCCGGACAAGCCTTCTTCCCTGAGGGTTCTGCCGGAGACAGCAAGGCGGCTCCCAAGATCTGGGAAGATCCGGAAGGTTTCAAGGCCGCGTTCGCCAAGTTCCAGTCGGCGGCCGAGGCCGCATTCCAGGCCTCCGGAAAGGAAGGCCCGGCAGACCTGAAGGCTTTCCAGGCCGCCGTTGGCCCCGTTCTGCAGAACTGCGGTTCCTGCCACGAGACCTATCGCCTTGAGTAGAGCTTGATGCGTCGGATTCTGTATGCCGGCGTCGCACTGGCGGTCATCGCCGGTGCGGTTGCCTGGTTTCTTTCAGCGCCTCGTCCGCTTGACGAGTCTGTTCTGGCCGGCCTTCAGCCGGCCGACGCCACGCGCGGCGAGCGCGTGTTCTGGGCGGGAGGCTGCGTCTCCTGCCATGCACGTCCCGGAGCCGAGGGCGATGCTCAGCTCGAGCTGGCCGGAGGTCTCGGCCTCGGGTCGCCATTCGGGACCTTCGTGGCTCCCAACATTTCTCCACATCCGACGGACGGCATCGGAAGCTGGAGCGAGCTTGACTTCGTCAATGCCATGATGCGTGGCCTTGCACCGGACGGAAGCCATCTCTATCCGGCGTTTCCATATGCGTCCTATGCCCGCATGACGCCGCAGGACGTGGTCGATCTGTTTGCCTTCATCAAGACCCTGCCGCCGGTCGAAGGGAAGGCGGGCGAAAGCGATATTCCATTCCCATTCTCGATCCGCCGCGCCGTGGGGTTCTGGAAGCTCCTCTATCTCTCCGACGAACCGGTGGTGGCTTTCGGAGACGGCACTGATCCGGCTGTCCGCCGCGGCCAGTATCTGGTCGAAGGGCCGGGGCACTGCGGCGAATGCCATACGGCGCGAACCGCACTCGGCGGACTCGAGTACAGCCAGTGGCTGGCCGGGGCACCGTCGCTGGAGGGGAGAGGGCGGATTCCGAACATCACGCCCAGTCAGGATGGCATCGGCTCCTGGAGCGCCTCCGACATCGCCTACTATCTGGAAAGCGGCTTTACGCCGGATTTCGACTCCGCCGGCGGAGAAATGGCCAAGGTTGTGCGCAACATGGCCAGACTGCCGTCCGAGGACAGGGAGGCGATCGCGGCCTATCTGAAGGCGATTCCGCCGAAACCATAGAGAGGTCTAGGGAGAGCCGCCTCGCGTTCGCGGACGGCTCACGTGGGGGGAAGGGCCGTCGCTCCGATGGGGCGAACGGCCTTTTCCCTTGAACCGGGTACCGTGCGGGCGGGTGATTACGCCAGGCCAACGGCCTTAAGCGTGAAGGCGTAGCAGAAAGCGATTTCCTCCAGGCGCGAGAAGCGGCCGGCGGCGCCGCCGTGGCCAGCGTCGAGGTTGACCCGGAAGAGGATCGGATTGCCGCTGGTGGTCTTGTCACGCAGCCGCGCAACCCACTTGGCCGGCTCCCAGTAGGTGACGCGGGGATCGGTGAGACCTGCCAGCGCCAGGATGGCCGGGTAGGGCTGCTCGTGCACGTTGTCATAGGGCGAATAGGCCAGGATCGTGTCGTAGTCCTCCTTGCTCACGATCGGGTTGCCCCATTCGGGCCACTCCGGCGGGGTCAGGGGCAGGGTGTCGTCCAGCATGGTGTTGAGGACATCCACAAAGGGGACCTGGGCGACGATCGCGCAGAAATCTTCCGGAGCCATGTTGGCGACGGCGCCCATCAACATGCCGCCGGCCGAGCCGCCCTCGGCGACCATACGGTCATGGCTGGTGTAGCCTTCCCTCACAAGGTGCCGGCCGCAGGCGATGAAGTCGGTAAAGGTGTTGGTCTTCTTCGCGCGCTTGCCGTTTTCGTACCAGTCCCAGCCCTTTTCCTTGCCGCCGCGGATGTGGGCGATGGCGAAGACGAAGCCACGGTCCACGAGCGACAGGATGTTGGTACGGAAGGAAGCCGGGATGGAGATGCCGTAGGAGCCATAGCCGTAGAGCAGGCACGGGGCGGAGCCGTCCAGCTTCAGACCCTTGCGGTGAACCAGCGAAATGGGAACCAGCTCGCCATCGGGGGCAGGGGCCATGAGACGGCGGGTGACGTAGTCGTCCGGGTTGTGGCCGGAGGGCACCTCCTGAGTTTTCAGCAGCGTGCGCTCGCCGGTGCGCATGTTGTAGTCGTAGAGCTGCTCCGGCGTCGTGAGCGAGGAATAGGTGAAGCGGATGACTTCCGTGTCATATTCACGGGCGCCAACGAGGCCGAGCGCATAGGCCTCCTCGTCGAAGGCAATGGTTTCTTCCTTTCCGGTCCTGCGATCGCGGAGAACGATGCGGGGGGAGCCGTCCTTGCGCTCGAGGCGGACGAGATAGTTCTCATAAGCCTGGATGGCGAGGATCAGCCGGCCCTTCTCGTGCGGGATCACCTCGCGCCAGTTTTCGGGCCGCGGATCGGAGGCCGGGGCGGACATGACCTTGAAGTCCTTGCAGCCATCCACGTTGGTGAGGATGAAGAACTCGTCGCCGGCGGGTTCCAGATCATAGATGATGCCTTCCCGGCGCGGGGCGACCAGCCTTGGCGCGGCCGAAGGATCGGTCGCGGGGATAAGGTAGCATTCGCTGGTCTCGTGGTCGTGCAGCGAGAGGACGATCCAGTCGTTGAGCGGACTGTCGTCGATTCTCATGAAGAAGCCCGCGTCCGTGTTCTCGAAGATCAGGCGGTCGTCGGAGGCGGGCTTGCCGATCTCATGGAAGAAGAGCTTCGCCGGCCGGTGGTTCTCGTCGAGCTGGATGTACCAAAAGCCATGGCCGTCAGCACTGAAGCAGCCGTCACCGCCCGTGCCCTCGATCATGTCGGGCAAATCCTCGAGGCTCTCGGGATTGCGGATGCGGATCGTGTAATACTCGGAGCCCTTGTAGTCATAGCTCCACAGCAGGAGATCGTGAGACGGGGAGGGATTGACGGCACCCACCTGGAAATAGACCTTGCCCTCGGCGAGCGCATCGCCGTCGATCAGGACACGCTTCTCGCCGCCGTCATGGGGGGTACGGAAGTAACGGGGATGCTGGCCGCCCTCGCGATAGTCGACACCATAGGCGTAGGGACCATGCTTCATGGGCACGGAAGAGTCGTCCTCCTTGATGCGGCCGCGCATCTCGGCGAAGAGTTTTTTCTGCAGCTCGGACGTGTCGGCCATCAGCTGCCGGACGTATGCGTTCTCCGCTTCGAGATGGCTGCGCATCGCCGGATCGAGTCTGGAGGGATCGCGCAGGACCTCCTGCCAATTGTCGGCGCGGAGCCAGGCATATTCATCAATGCGGGTGTGACCGTGGAAGGTGATTTCGGTCGGGCGCTTTTCAGCACGCGGGCCCGGGATATTCGGGAAACGGCCTTTGACTGCGGTCATGCACGGACTCCGAACTCGTGAGACGCGGCCGGCAAGCGCCGGCCGTTTCTGCTCATGCCTATCAGATGGAGTCTGCTAGTACACGCCGATTCTCGCGGGGACAATCACGAGCGCGTTAGCGTTGGACGATAGTCGGGGGTTCCCCAATGCAGGATCTCCTGCCGCCGGGACGTGGTTTCCGGTTCATAGTGGCGGCTCAGGACCGAAAGGGCGGTCTTGAGGATCAGTTTCGCGGAGCGGGGAGGCCAGCCGCGCTCGGATTCCACCTGTTCAATGCCCTTCAGGAAGCAGCAGACGTCCACCAGAGGACCGGCAAGTTCCGGTCCGACGGCCTGGAGCGCACGGTTGACCCGCATGCGGGCGGCGAGCGCGGCATCCGTCAGATCGGTAATGCGATCGCGAGGTCCGCGGCGGGTGTTCGACACGGGTGTTTCCCAATTGGCGCTCATGCGCGGCATGAGCTGGCCGCGCGTGTAGTCGGCACGGAGACGTTCGCCGGCGCGAAACTCGCGCTCGGAGAGGAAAGGGTTGCCGTTGCGGTCCTTGCGGCGTGCGAGCATCGCGAGGGGGGATTCCGAGCGGTTGACCTGAAGGGGGACAAACCCCTCTTCGGTATGGACGGTTTGATAACCCACCTCCGCATGCTGGTGACGATGCGGGGATTCCTGCAGATCTGCTAGCAAGGCTGCACCGAGCGGCGTGAGGTTCAGTTGACTGGCCGACCAGATCACAAGTCCCTCTTCGATCAGATAATCCACCAGCGTTCTCTGCACGGAAATGCGGCCGCGGTCGCCTCCGTCCAGCAGAAGCTGGTCCGGGGCCGCCGCCGCTTCTGCCGCTGCCGCGGACTTTCGCAGGAAGCGCAGGAGGCGAATGCGGCCGCGACGGTCGTGGATCGTCATCGGCGCGCCATCCTTCATTGCGCGGCCCCCAGGTGGCGGAACGCTATGGCGGTAATCCGCTCGGTCATTCGCACGATCTGATCGAACTCGGGATCATCGCGCATGTCCTCGATGAGATGACATGCGTGCATGACGGTGGTTCTGTCCCGGCCAAAGCCACGCCCCACCTCGGCCATGCTCAGGCCAAGCGTGACATGTGTCACGTACATCCCGATCTGGCGGACGCGCGCGACGCTTGTCGAAGACCGGCCCGGCTGACGTAAATCGCGTCCGCTTACGTTAAACAGGACCGACAGAATATCGAGTACGCAATCGCATATATCCGTTACGCGCTCGTCGTTTACCTGGCCAATTTTCTCGCGCAGGTGGTGATTTGGGGCTGACTGTCCCAGCGCTCCTCGGCCTCAGCCAAGTAGTTCAGGGCCTTCGTAGCAGTTGCGGTCACGGAACAAACCCTCCTTAAGCCAATGTAATCGTTATAGCGCGAGAGGTATTCAGCGTGAACAAATAAAGAACTATACTTCGAGCGCAATGGCGGTAGAAGATTGTTTTATCAGGGGATTTTATTTCCCCCTGTTGCGGGTACTCCGGAATCTGTCCCCAACCAATGGTTGTATGAAAGTGTATCCTCCATAAACGGAGGAAGAAATGGGTAGTATCGAGAAAGAGGCTGCGGCCTTTGCGAAGGGGCGCAGAGGTGCGGAGCGGGAAGCGCGTCAGAACGCAGCCCTGTACCTGATGAGCGGGGTCGACCTGGCCGAAGCCCTGAAGCAGGGAGGAGAAGAACGGAGGAAAACGCTCCTGCGGCTGGGGCGGCTGCTCGAACGGGAGCGGCTGAAGGGCATCCGAAAACACTGGAGCTATGATCTCAACCGGCACATCGCGCTGAAAGAAGCCTATGACCGGTTGCTGGGCGCGGGAGCCAAGTAGGCAGGGAAGCGGGGGCGGAAGGCAAAACGGAGAACGGGACCTTTGCTGCAGGCAAGGTGTGCTCTGCCCGCAATCCCATCGGTGCAGGATGGGCTTATGGCGCTCGCCCGGATGCTTCGCATGGCGGAGCGATCAGCCATTTCTCAGCGTGCTTCTCGGTTCGCCGCTCACGGCAAAGTGCGCAGCCGATCCTGACAGGGGCACTCCTGTATCCTATGTAGTGGGACAGTAAAGGAGATCTCCCATGACTGAAGAGACTGGCCCCAAGGTTCAGAGAAGCGACGAGGAATGGCGCAAGCTGCTGACGCCCGAGCAGTATCAGGTGACGCGGTGCGGCGGCACGGAGCGCGCCTTTACCGGTCCGTACTGGGACAACAAGAAGCCGGGACGGTATTACTGCATCGCCTGCGGCAACCTGCTGTTCGACTCGGAGACCAAGTACGACTCCGGTACGGGGTGGCCCAGCTTCTGGGCGCCGGTGGACGAGAAGGCGGTGACGTTTGCGGAGGACAATTCCTACGGAATGCGGCGGGTTGAGGTGAAATGCGCCGCCTGCGACGCGCATCTGGGCCATGTATTCCCTGACGGGCCGAAGCCCACCGGCTTGCGCTATTGCATGAACGGTACCGCGCTTTCGTTCGAGGAGCGGGAGGAGTAGGCACGGCGCGCGGATTTTGCGGTTCGCGCCCGTTCTGGAGGTCTTGCAGGGCAGCGAAGTGAAGCTTCGCTGCCTTTTCCGTCTCGGGTTCCCGCGCGCGGGTTTTCAGGCCCCGCCGAGGGCTGCGGCCGCTTCCTGGCGGATGCGCTGAACCATGGAGCGAAGGCCATTGGAGCGCTGGGGAGTCAGGTGCTCATCGAGGCCGAGCGAGCGCAGGATTTCCTCTGCGTCGATGGCCAGGATCTCGCTCGCCCGCCGGCCGGAATAGAGCGCCAGCAGGATGGCGACGAGGCCGCGCACGATGTGTGCGTCGGAGTCGCCAAGGAAAAACAACTCGGGGTCGGAGCCTTCCCCGCGTGTCGTGTAAAGCCAGACCTGGCTCACGCAGCCGCGCACCTTGTGCGCGTCGTCGCGGGCTTCCTCCGGATAGGGCGGAAGGTCGTTTCCAAGTTCGATGATGTAGCGGTAACGCTCCTGCCAGTCGTCGAGGAAGGCGAAGTCGTCCCGGATGGTGTCAATGGTCGCAGTCATGGGCGTGCATATAGACAGTGAAGGCGGAAAGGTCACGGGAAATCAGGGTGCAGAAGCAAAATTTCGGGGCGGGATGACTGCGATCGCGCGGGTCTCCGGGGTGCGGAGCTATTCCGCGGCGTGCTGCCCGGGATCGGCGGGACTGGACGCCTCCTGGACCCCATCCGGCTCCTGCGCTGGTTCATCCGCGGCGTTGGTATCGATCATCTGCTGGGCGAGGCGCAGGCCTTCGCCGGCCCTGGCCACGATGGTTTGAACGGCCGCGCTGGCGGTCTGGCAGATGGTGGGCTTACGCTCGCAGATGGAGGCGATGTCGGCGACGGCGTCGCGCGCGGCGATGAGGGCCTGAAGCGGGTTGACCTGTGGCTCGCTGCCATCGCCGGTGCTGATCGGGACGAACAATAGCGCGAGGCCGATCCAGAAACAGCAGCGAAGCAGGAAACCCATTACACAACAATCCCTACGCCTGAGTGCCGGTGCTGCGGCCTGTGCGCTGACGACCGGCGCGGTCGGGCTGAATTTAACGGCCGAGATTTGTCAATTCGTTAAGCTCCCGTTGCTTATGCAGCGCGGGCGCGGCCTGTCGACCCTTTGTTAACCATGGGAACAAGCCTGGGCCCCAAAATCCTTCCGGAGGGGATGCGGCGGGCAGGTCATTTACACTTTTCTTAGTGCTCGGTGCGAGGCTCGGCCCATCAAAACTGCCTCGTGAACATAGAGCGCGTCCCGTTGAGTACACACCAGTCCATGCTTTCAGAGCGACTTGAAGCTGCCGGCGCCTTCTGTGACCGGCTGCTGCATCCGTCCGTGACTGAGGATGCCGAGCGCGGCCGCCAGAGGCGCCTGCTGCAGGTGCTGCTGCTTGCACCGGGCGTGATCCTGCCGGGTGCCGTGCAGATCCTGACTCAGCTCCACCACAGTCCGCATGCGATTGCGAGTGTTGCGGCCATTTTCGCGGTGATGATGGCGCCGCTGCTCGGCCTGGTGGCCACGGGCAGGGGGCGGCTGATGGAAGCGGCAACGCTCATCGCCGGTACTGTGGCCGTGGCGGCGCTCGTCGCTCTCGGTGGCGGCATCGGATCGGCCTATACGGCATTGCTCGCCGCGCTGATGATCGAACCCGTGTGGGTTGCGCGCCGGCGCCAGGCGGCGGTTGCAGGGCTCGGTGCCGCTTTCGTTGCAGGCGCGCTTGCAGTGTTGTTTTCCACGGCGCTGCCGCTCCAGGCAGAGCCGACGGCATGGAGCTGGCTGGCGCCGCTCGCCTATGGCCTGTTTCTGGTAGCGCGTCTGGTCGCCGGTGGCGAAGCTCGCGATGAGAAGCCCGTTTCAGCCGGCGCCGATGCCGTGGTGGCGGCGACCGGCTCCATCATCCTGAGGCTGCGGGCCAATGGCGATGTGTGCGCGGCGACGGCGCAGACCCGGGTCGCTATGGGCATCGAGCCGGAGATGCTGCTTGGCTCGGGCCTGTTCGAGCGGGTGCTGGTGTCGGACCGCGTGGCTTATCTCTCGGCACTCGCGGATGTGCGCGATGGCCGGTCGATGAGGTCGGTGCGGCTGCGCGTGCGGGTTCCGGGGACGTACAATTCCGTTCCGGCGGCGGTGTACCGCAGCTTCGTGGCGGACATGGCGGCAGACCAGGATGGCGAAATCCTGATGGTGCTGCGCGATGACGAGGCGCTGGCGCGGCTCGAGGCAGAGGTTGTGGAAGCGCGGAAGGAAGCACGCGAGGCGGTCGAGATGCGCGACCGGTTGCTGGCTTCGGTGAGCCACGAGCTCAGGACGCCGCTCAATGCGATTGCAGGTTTCTCCGACGTGCTGACCAACGAGCTGTTCGGGCCGTTCGCCAACGGCAAGCAGCGCGAGTATGTGACGCTCATCAACGAGGCGAGCTGCCACCTGCTCAATGTGGTGAATACGATCCTGGACGTCTCCAAGATCAAGGCGGGCACCTATGTGGGCGATGTGGAGGAGTTCGACCTCGGTGAGGCGGCCCGGCTGTCGATGGCCATCGTGGCGCGCGAGGCCAGTTCCAAGCCGGTGCGGCTGGAACTCGATGTCGACCAGGCGATCGGCACGGTGCGCTGCGACCGACGCGCGCTGCAGCAGATCCTGATCAATCTGCTCTCGAATGCGGTAAAGTTCACCGAGGAGGGTTACGTTCGCCTGACGGCGCGGAAACAGGGCAAGAGGCTGTTCCTCACAGTCGCCGACAGTGGCATCGGAATTGAGCCGCAAGATCTTTCGCGTCTTGGCAAGCCGTTCACGCAGATCAGAAACGAGCATGCGAGCAAGGGAACCGGTCTTGGCCTTGCCCTGGTGAAGGGACTTGTGGAGGCCTGCGGAGGAAGCCTGAGCATCGACAGTGCTCCGGGTGTGGGAACGAAGGTCCACGTTTCGCTTCCCGTGGGCGAGACGGTGGTAAGTGTGCTTGAAAGGGAAAACGGAGCGAAGTCGAGTGTCGAGTGGAATGAAATCCCGTTACGCAAGACAGCCTAAGCGGAAGGCTCGTAAGGGCCTCTTTCTTACGGGCCTGTCGTGGCTGGGCTCAGCCATCGCGCGTAATCCGGTTTCCTTCGGAGGCTCGACAGCCTTCCTGGTCACGCTTGCCGTCGTGTCGGTGAATGCCGTCTGGAAGCAGCCGCAGGTGCATCCGAACGCCTTCATTGCGACGCGCGCACCGGCGAGGCCGGTGAAGCCCGTGCCCACGCCGACCCCCGCGCCGACGGAGGTGCGTTCCGAGGTGCCGCCGAGGGTTGACCATCCGGCGCCGGCCGTTGCCCCGGTGGAGAACGGCTCGACGGGATCCATCGCGCCGCTCTCCGGCAACAGCAATGTCGCAGCCGTGCAGCAAGTCCTGCATGACCTGGGCCTTTACCAGGGACCGGTCGACGGTCTGACGGGACCGCAAACGCGCACGGCCGTACAGAACTACCGTCGCATCGTGGGGCTTCCGGCAGGAAGCGACATCGACGACGCGCTGCTGGTGCAGCTTGGCCTGAAGAGGCCAGCCGCGGAGGCTTCGGTCTCCGAGCCCGTAAGGATTGAACAGGTATCGCTCGGTGCAGGCTCGGCCGGCAACGATTCCGTGAAGAAGGTGCAGGCTGCGCTGCGCGCCTTCGGCCACACGGAAATCGAAGTGGACGGGATACTGGGCAAGGGTACGCGCGAGGCGATCCGCGAGTTCCAGTCGCTGTTCGGCCTGCCGGTGACGGGCGAGGTGGACCGGGAACTGCTCGCCAAGATGCGGGAAATCGGCCTGGCGGATTAGGCCGACCGTCGAATGGAGCATGGTCCGTGTCGCGGGCGCATGCCGCGGCCGGGGCGGACCAGAGCTCGAGCTGTTCGGAGGAGCATCGAACTGCATCAGCCATTAGATTCCACCGGTTTCGGCCGATGGACCGGTTTCGAGTCTCCCCGAAGTCCCGGGTTCTTGCCGGGACAGCCAAGGCAGTGATAGAGCGCTTTTCAGCAAGAGGACAGCAATCCCGGAAGTGCAGCGATGCGGGTGACAAGCGATCTATGGGTTTCCGCACTGGTGCGCCGGGTGTTCGCCGACGGCGGATTTGCCGCGGTGGAGCGCAAGGGCGCGGCCGAGGCGGGCGCCATCTTCGTCATCCGGCGCAACCGGCTTGGGGAATACGAGCTGTTCGGCCCGGCGTCGCAGACGAGCTACGACGAGGCGAAGCCGGCCGACAGGCAGTTTGTGCGCGTGCTGGTGACCGCCGACGAGGACAAGGTGAGGGAGCGGCTGGCGCGGGAGATGCGTTTCGATCCCGACGTGTGGTTCGTCGAAGTGGATTTCGACGGCGATCCGGGCAACTACATGGAGATCGCCGCCGACTGACGCTGCAGGGCAGCGGCTTGCGCTGCCTCGTCCTGAGTGCGCCACTCCTCCAGACGGAGCTCGACATCGTCGATACTCAGCGTCTCGTAGCGGTCCAGGAACAGGCGGATGGCCGGACCATAGAACAATTGCGACGGATAGTACGCGGCCGTCAGGAGGAAGGCCTCCTCGGGACGCAGGTGCAGGTATTTCAGGCAGGCGATCAGGTCGCTGTAGGTGATGGCCGAGCAGATCCTGCGGGCGCGGACGACGGTCAGGTCGAGAGCGCCGGCGAGCGCGCGCGGGAACGCGTCCGCATTGGACGACAACGCAGCGCGGAGAAGATCCATGTAGAGGCCGGACGGCGCCTGCGGAGCTTCTTCCGCCTCGGGTTCGGGTTCCTGCTGGGTACTTCCCGAGGCCAGGGCGCGAAGGCGGTCGCGAACCTGTTCGAGGAGCGGGCTTGCCGCAACTTCCCGGCGCGAGGCGGCCTCGCTCTCGGCCTTGGCATTCAGCAGGCGGACCAGATTGACGATGACAGGATCGACATTGCGGCGGCGCACGATGATGCGCGCATGCGACAGCCCGTGCCGGCTGATGAGCCGGAGAAGATCGATGGTCGTGAGAAGGGGAGAATTGACCAGCAACGGCGCGGAAATGTCGACCGGCTCATTGCAGAGGCGCTGGAAAAGGCCCGGGGGCACATCCTTGCTGCGGCTGAGCACCGTGGCGGCATAGTGCCGGGCCTCACGGGAGACGGAATCGTAAAGGCCGAGCGCGAGATCGTCGATCTGCGCGATCTCCTCCCGGCTGGGCCGGGGCTTTTCGGAAAACTCTGCAATAGCGGCACGGAACAGCCCCTCACACCGACGAGGGCCATCCTCAAACTCGATTTCCCTGAAGTCAGCCGTGATCACCAAGAGGCCCGAACACCCGACATGAACCGAACGCAACATTTCCGCTGAAAGCGGTGCTTGAAGGATAGAAGCAATTTGTTATCGTCCGATTAATTGAGCTTTCAGCAGCTCGCGAAAAGCTGTGGTAACTGGCGGTTAACCATAACGGGGGAGTGTTGAAGCCCAGGGGCATTGCTCAACCATCGTTCCCGACAGGAGGCAACATGGCAGCAATCGTTCTGACGATGAGGGGAAGACAGAGCTCCAAGCCTCGGAGCGAAGGGAGGCCGGGGCAAGGCGCGACCATTACGATCTTTCCGGGAGTCCGTTACGAGCGCCTGCCCGACGATCATGTTTTCGCCAGCTTCGAGCGGAAGGGCAAGAGCGGCAGCCGCGGGCGATTGGTGCGCGGCCTGCAGGCCGACGGCCAGCAGAAGGACGCAAGCTAGACGGCCACGGCGGTCGGCGGAGCGGAGCCAGCTCGGGCCATTCCCTCGCAGGCCAAGGATGAGCTGGCGGCGCGGGGACCTCATTGGGTCTCGACGGCCTCACAGCGGATAGAGTTCAGAAATGCGCGGACCTGCGGCTCCCAGGTCTCGTCCGGAATGAAGGCACGCACGAGCACGAAGCCTTCAACGACATCCGTTTCCACGAACAGCGATTGGCCGAGATCGGCGGAGGGATCGTTCTTCAGACGCTGCATCTGAATGGGCGTGAGCAAAATCGTGTCGAGCGAATGGTCCTCGGCCACCCGGTCGTTGAGACTGAAGGTATTCTGGCTGCGGTTGTCGAAGATTGCCAGGGTCCAGAAGGGAATTTTTCCCTCGCTGCGGACATGCAGCAGGCCGTCCTCCAGACTGAACCGGCAGGCAGCTCCTGCGAAGTAGGGATTGTCGATCCGCAGGGGGCTGTCCGGGCGGGCGTCCAGCTGGATGGTCTGGTAATAGTCCGCAGCATTGGAGATGCGGGACCAGGCATCGCGCACGGTGTGGTCGGGCAGCATGAAGACGATCGCTAGGTGGACGACGCCTGCCGCAATGAGGCCAAGGATGCAGGTGTGAACGAACCTAAGCATGGCAATCCGCGCGGGTGATCGTGGGGAGCCGGAGATCAGAGAACTGGTCGGAGGTGACGGCCACCGACGTATCGAACAGTGTGAGCACGACCTGCATGCGGCCGTTGCCTTCCGACGGAAGCCAATTGCCGGGCTGCGGTTGGCGCGAGACGTGGACGGTGAGACTGTTGCCCTCGCCGTAGACGACCATCCACGAATGGAGCGCGGCGCGCTTGCGGCCATGGTCGGGCAGGAAGCCGCCGTCCGCATCGGTCAAATGCAGGGTCCACAGACGTGCGGGTGGCAGCTGGCCTGATATCACGTAGGTGCAGGTGCGGCGTAGCGGATCACCGTTGCTGTCCTCCCGGGCTGTGAGCACGATTCCTTCGGAAGGCCCGAGGGGCAGACCGCCACTGCGGGCGTAGCGCGCGCGGGAATAGGGATCCGCCTGGGGTGTGCCCAGCAGCGGAAATGCCTGCCAGGGGCCGGACGTGAACCGGCCGGTCAGCGGCGCGTTGTCCAGCGCGAACCAGACACTGGCTGCGCCGCCGCCAATGGCAATCGCGAGGAAGACCAGCAGGAGAAAAACCCGGTAAACCATGCAGATCCCTGAAGACGTTGGCGGGGAGAGTAAATCATTCCAAGCCGTTACAGAAACCCCGAATTGTTCCAAGGTGCTGTTTTACGCAGGTTTGGATGAAGGAGAGCTTGCCAACCGAAGGTAGGCGTCCGCCGAAGGGAAGACCGCATGCGATTTTCCTGAACCGCTCCGGACTTCGGGTCACAATGCGGAGAGATCCCCCGATGCGGCGCTCGCCTCCAGCTGCGGGGCGGATTTGAACTGCTCGGCAATGTCGCGCAGGGCCCGGGTGGTGGCCGCCGACATGCTGCGCAGCGATATGGCGGATGGTTCCTCGGCGGAACCGGACGAAACCGCGACCTCCGGAGGACGCTGGCCGGAGGGTAACGGGTTCTTGATTCCGGGAATCGGCTTCAGCGTGACGTTCTGGTGGGCGAAGGCCATCAGCCGCTGCCAGATCATGGCCGGAAGGGTACCGCCGGTCATGTTGCGGGTGGGCGAGTAGTCGTCGTTGCCGAGCCAGACCGCAGCGACGAAATTGCCCGTGTAGCCGACGTACCAGGCGTCGCGGTAGGACTGCGCGGTGCCCGTCTTGCCAGCGGAACGGATGCCTGGAAGGGCGGCACGTCGGCCGGTGCCCGATTCCGGCACCTGAACGAGCATGCTGTTCATGCCCGCGACGACCTCGTGGCTCAGCACCTTCTTCGGGGGCGGTGCATCACGGTCGTGATCATAGATGATGCGCCCGTCAGCCGTGCGGATCTGGAGAATGCCGTGGCGGATGCCGGTGTAGCCGCCGCTGGCAAAGACACCGTAGCCGGTAACCTGGTCCATGACCGTGACGCCGGAGGTGCCGAGGACCATCGTCTTGTGGCCGTTCAACTCGGACTCGACACCCATGCGCTTGGTGATTTCCACGATTGCGTCGATCCCGAGGTGGTCGCGGGCGAGGCGCACCGGAACGGTGTTGTAGGAGTGGATCAGCGCGGAGGTGAGGGTAACCTTGCCGGCGTAGCCGCGCGAGTAATTCTTGGGAGACCAGTTGCCCCAGGAAATAGGCGCGTCGGAAATGAGGTAATCCGGAGTCAGGCCCTTTTCCAGGGCAGCCGCGTAGACATAAGGCTTGAAGGATGAGCCAGGTTGGCGGAGGGCCTTGGTCGCACGGTTAAACTGGCTCTTGCCATAGTCGCGTCCGCCGACGATCGCACGGACCGCGCCGTCGGTTTCCATGACGACGATCGCGCCTTCAGAGGCGTTGTAGTCCTTGCCGTACTGGCGCAGGTGGTACTCGAGGGATTCCTCGGCGGCGCGCTGGATGTCGGGGTCGTGGGTGGTGTAGGCGACGAGCGAATGCGTGACGCCAGGCGGCACGAGTTCCTTCACCTGCTCGAAGGCCCAGTCGAGGAAATAGTCGGGCGTGTCCTTCTTGCCCCGATCGACGACGGTCGCGGGATGGAGCCGGGCCGACAGCACCTGTCCTTCCGTCATAAAGCCTGCCTTAACGATGTTCGACAGGACCACGTTTGCCCGGGCGCGGGCGGCCGGCAGGTTGATGTGGGGCGCGTAGCGGGCGGGGGCCTTGAACAGGCCGGCGATCATGGCCGCCTCGGCGAGCGTCAGGTCCTGCACGCGCTTGTTGAAGTAGAAATCCGCGGCCGCGGCGATGCCGAAGGTGCCGCCGCCCAGATAGGCGCGATCGAGATAGAGCTGGAGGATCTCGCGCTTGGACAAGTTCGCCTCAAGCCAGAGGGCGAGGAAGGCTTCCTTGATCTTGCGCTCCATCGTGCGGTCGCTGGAGAGGAACAGGTTCTTGGCGAGCTGCTGGGTAAGCGTGGAGCCGCCCTGGACGATGGTGCGCGCGCGGATGTTTTCCGTCATGGCGCGGAACAGGCCGACGAAGTCGATGCCGTAGTGCTCGAAGAAGCGGCGGTCTTCGGTTGCCAGCACGGCCTTGATGACGTGGTCCGGCATTTCCTCGACCGGAACGGAATCGCGTTGGATGATGCCGCGCTGGCCGATTTCGTTGCCGTAGCGGTCGAGGAAGGTGACGGCATACTGATCCTGCGCGAGCCAGTTTCCTTCAGTCGCCTTGAAGGCGGGAATGGCGAGGGCGAGCATCAGGACGGCACCCACGGTGCCGAGCGTGAAGCCTTCACTTGCCAGCTCGACGAAACAGCGCTTGAAGCCGGTGACGCGGAAGCGCCTGGAGAAGATGGAGATGCTCTCCCAGGCGTCAGCAGCCCTGAAGCGAAGTTCGTACAGCGTGGAGTCGATCCATGCGTCGACCTTCAGAAGGTGCTTGCTCCACGGTTTCCACCTGTACTTGTTCACTTTCTTGCTCATCTGGCGGCCGCAGGTGTCGCTTGAACGTGTTCGGGCGCTTTCGTCGCGCGGCGGGCCTTGGGAGCCATCCCGTCACTTTGTAAATCATTAACATAAGCCTGACGGGAAATGGAGAACGGGATGGTGACGTGGTAAAGATTTGATCAGAGGTGATCAGCGGGGCAAAGACTATTTGCGGCTTGACAGCGTTACGCTGAAAGGGTATTGATTAGATACAGTCGGATAAGTGGGTTTTGAAGTCGAGCGCCGAGCAAATGCCGGCGCTTTTTGTGTTTCCGGGGTGTGGGACTCCTGAGTTTCAAGCATAGTTTCGGCTGATCACGGGCGATCCAGATCAGGGTGCATGGCTTCCGGCATTTCATCGGACGGACCGACAGCGAGGGACGGCAACGCGCACAGGCGATCACATCTTGCGGGAGGTGACGTCGGTTCGGCCCCGTCAGCGTGCGCTGTTGCCTGTCCCGTTTCGCCGGATTGGCGTGGCCGCTTGCCCGATCGTCTCACTCGCCCGCGACTTGATCCTCACATGAGTGACATTGTTGGAGGGGGCTGTATGGCCAGCGGAAAGGCTGCCGGGATGCTGCTGGCGGCACGCTCGCTGATGGAGGGGGCGCCGCCGGATTTCGGGTTGATTTCGCTGCTGACGGGTCGGTCGGTAGCATATCTTGAACAGGTCGCCCGCAAGGAGGGTTGGAAGGTTCGCGAGGTGGCGGCCGAGAGCCGGTCGGGGCTGGAGGAGCGGCTTGCCGCGCTCGCTCGCCGCCTGATGGAAGAAATGGAGAAGCTGGCATTCGAGGCGCTCGCCGGCCAGTACGACAAGCAGCGCATCGATACGCTGGGGACGCTCCTGAAATTGGCGGAGCGTCTGGAAGCAATCATTCGCGGGTCAGGGTACTCAGCCCAAAAAGAACAAGAAGACAATGCAGAACTGGCCGCCGCACTCGCCCTCGTGGACGCCCGTATCGTTGAGCTCGCTTGCGAGCTCGCTGCTTCCCTGGGCTGCCAAACATCTTTCTGCGCCGATCGCGGCGAAGGTGCTTCGTGAGTGGGTGGGAACCGCGCGGATTGCGCAATATCCGGCGGGTGGCAGGCTGCGGGACATCTGGCTTGTTCTCGGTGGCCGCGGGGCAGGGAAAACGAGGCTCGGCGCGGAGTGGGTGAACGCGCTCGTGAACGGGTTCCGGCCATTTGCCAACCAGAAATACGGACGGATCGCGCTCATCGGGGAAACGCTCAATGACGTGCGCGAAGTGATGGTCGAGGGTGCGTCCGGGATTCTCGCGGTGGCACGGGGAAACCGTCCGAGCTACGAGCCGAGCCGCCGCAGGTTGGTGTGGGAGAATGGGGCGATAGCCCAGATCTTCTCGGCGACGGAGCCAGACAGTCTTCGCGGTCCGCAGTTCGATGCCGCCTGGTGCGACGAGGTGGCCAAATGGAAGGATGCGGAAGCGTGTTTCGACATGCTGCAATTCGGGCTGCGGCTGGGGACGCGGCCGATCCAGATCCTCACAACTACGCCACGCCGGTCCCGTTGATCCGCAAGCTGATCGCCAGCGACCGGGTGACCGTGACGCGGATGCGGACGGCGGAGAATGCGGCGAATCTCGCCCCGGGCTTCATAAGGTCCATCGAGGAACGCTATGGCCGCAGCTGGCTCGGCCGCCAGGAGCTCGAGGGGGAGCTGATCGAAGAACGGCCTGGTGCCTTGTGGACGAGGGCGATGATCGAGGAGGCCTGCAGTTATGCCGCGGAGCCGAGGAGCATGAGGCGCATCGTGGTTGCTGTCGATCCGCCGGCCAGCAGCAGGAAGAGTTCGGACGCGTGCGGGATCATCGTGGCCGGCCTGGATGAAGACGGAAAGGCCTGGGTTCTCGAGGACGCGACCATGAAAGGCGCCAAGCCCCAGGATTGGGCGAGGCGGGTCGTCGAACTGTTTCACGGCTTCGAGGCGGACCTCGTGGTGGCGGAGGTCAACCAGGGTGGGGAGATGGTGTCAAGCGTGCTGGCTACCGCGGACGAGCGTGTCCCGGTGCGGGCGGTGCGCGCAACGCGGGGAAAGTGGACGCGGGCAGAACCGGTGGCAGCGCTCTACGCCCAGCATCGGGTGCGGCACGCGGGGCGCTTTCCGGCACTGGAGGACGAGATGTGCAGCTTCGGACCAGACGGGCAGGCCGAGGGCCATTCGCCGGACCGGGTGGACGCGCTGGTGTGGGCCATAAGCAGCCTCCTGCTGGAGGGGGGCGCCCAGCCGAAGATCCGGCACCTGGGCTAGCGCAGTTCCGATTTCAGAGAAACTCCAACGACCCGGCGGCACGTTTGCGGCGGTTCCGGAAGGACAACTCCTGTCCTCTTTTCCGGGACGCTTCCGGCCCATTTCGTCCTGCGCCGGAGGGGGGCATGGGCGCACATTCCCCGAAGCTGTTGCAGGGGCAGCGATCACAAGGGGGCAAGTACGAGCGGGGGCATGGTGGGCAGCGAGCGGCATTGCAGCAGGAGATTTCCTCGCTTTGTTGCCGGCTTATTTGAGGAAGAAGGTATACTGAGATGGCCAATGCACTTTGTTATCAGGAAGACTGCCATATATTCTTGATGTATAATAAGAAGAAGGATGGGGCGGGAAACGACGTCATTGATCCCTTCATCAGAGAAGTCTGCAATCTCGGCAATTTCCTCCACGTCAACAACTACAAGCTGGACGGAACCGCCTACACCGATACCATCGTCGAAGCGGTCGTGGCGGATGACATCGAGGTCGAACAGCAACTGATGTGCGACGGGACGAACACCTTCGTCAGGTGGTTCGTCTACGTGAAGGGCAACCCGACCCAGAATTTCGTTTACGACACAACCCTTGCAGGAGAAAAGTATACGCCGGCGGGCAGTGTCATGGTAGGCGACTGCCAGGCCGGGGAGGGTTGCGAGACGATTGTATACTCGGCAGTCAACGGCAAGCAGATCACGTCATACCGGGCGAAGTTCTGTCCGGGCCAGGATCCCGTCTACTATGACAAGGACAATGTCGAGGTCGATGTCAGTTCGATTTCGGGAACGCTGGTTCCTGCGAGCGACGTCGACGTCGAAAAGCAGATCATGTGTGACGGGACGAACATCTTCGTCCGCTGGTTCGTCTATGTGACGAGCGACCCGAGCCTGAACTTCAGCTATGACACGACGCTGGAGGGCCTTGCATATACCCCGGCCGGCGACGTTCGAGTCGGTGAGTGCAATGCTGGCGGCGACGGTTGCGAGACGATCCTGTACTCGGCGGTCAATGGCAAGCAGATCACGCCGTACCGGGTGAAGTTCTGTCCGGGTCAGGATCCCGTCTACTATGACCAGAACAATGCCGAGGTCGACGTCAGCTCGATTTCGGGAACGCTGGTTCCGTCGGGCGATGTCGACGTCGAAAAGCAGATCATGTGCGACGGGACGAACACCTTCGTACGCTGGTTTGTCTACGTTGCAAGCGATCCGAGCCTCAACTTCAGCTACGACACAACGCTGGAGGGCACGGCTTACACGCCGGCGGGCGCCGTCACTGTGGGCGACTGCAGGTCCGGCGACGGCTGCGAGACGATCCTGTACTCGGCGGTCAATGGCAAGCAGATCACGCCGTACAGGGTGAAGTTCTGTCCGGGCCAGGATCCCGTCTACTATGACCAGAATAATGCCGAGGTCGACGTCAGCTCGATTTCGGGAACGCTGGTTCCGTCCGGCGACGTCGACGTCGAAAAGCAGATCATGTGTGACGGGTCGACGACGTTCATCCGCTGGCTCGTCTATGTGACGAGCGACCCGAGCCTGAACTTCAGCTATGACACGACGCTGGAGGGTGCGGCTTACACGCCGGCGGGTGATGTGCGCGTTGGTGAATGCACGTCCGGCGACTGCGAGACGATCCTCTACTCGGCGGTCAACGGCAAGCAGATCACGCCGTACAGGGTGAAGTTCTGTCCGGGCCAGGATCCCGTCTACTATGACNGGCCAGGATCCCGTCTACTACGACAAGAACAATGCCGAGGTCGATGTCAGCTCGATTTCCGGAACACTGGTTCCGTCCAGTGATGTCGACGTCGAAAAGCAGCTCGGGTCGCTTGCCACATAGACGAACCACCGGACAAACGTCGTCGTCCCGTCGCACATGATCTTGACGAGCCGCCGCTGGCGCTGCACGTGCGGCTGTTCCACCCGCTCGACGATCACTACGGGTTCGCGCCGCTGTCGGCGGCTGTGCACGCGCTCGACATTCACAATGCCGCGGCCCGCTGGAACAAGGCGCTGCTCGACAATTCGGCCCGGCCGTCCGGAGCGCTGGTGTATGCGCCGAAGGACGGGGGAAACCTGACGGACGAGCAGTTCGAGCGCCTCAAGGCGGAGCTGGAGCAGGGCTATGCGGGTACCAGCCGGGCCGGGCGGCCGCTGCTGCTCGAGGGCGGGCTCGACTGGAAGGCGATGAGCCTTTCGCCCAGGGACATGGACTTCATGGAGGCGCGCAACGGTGCGGCGCGCGACATCGCGCTCGCGCTCGGCGTGCCGCCCATGCTGCTCGGGATTCCCGGGGACAACACCTATGCGAACTACCAGGAGGCAAACCGCGCCTTCTACCGGCTGACGGTGCTGCCGCTGGTCGGAAAGATCGTGAAGGAGTTCGAGGTCTTTCTCGGACGCAGGTTCGGGGACGGATTGCGGCTAGCCATCGACGCGGACCAGATCGAGGGGCTGGCCGCCGAACGTGAGGCCCTGTGGTCTCGTGTCGGCAACGCCACATTCCTGACGGATGACGAAAAGAGGGCGGCGGTCGGCTACCAGCCGCTGGACCTTGGCAATACAGGTGACGATCATGGCTGATCTCAATGAGGCAGGCGGGTTGTGGCTCGCCAAGACAAGCGGTGCGATCGCCGGATCGGCCATTTCCATCGCCTATTTTCTGCCGGCGGGACGGCGCGAGGCGGCTATCCGCTTCGCGGTTGGCGTGGCGTGCGGTCTCGTTTTCGGCAGTACGGCGGGGATCAAGATCGCCACCGAGCTGGGTGTAGCCGAGTATCTCGCGCCGTTCGAGATGGTGCTGATGGGATCGGCGACCGCGAGCCTGTGCGCGTGGAACGCCATCGGGATAGCGGTGCGGATGCTCGATCGGCGGGCAAAGGGCGGTTCCGAAAAGACATAAAGGGTATTGTGCTGCGTCGGGCGGGTCGCAGCGGGGCTGAAAATTGATGGCCGGCGGCGGGTCTTCCCGGACGCCGGGATGAAGCATTGCGCCGCGCAAGGCGGCGCACGCGTGGGGGCGACATTTCCATGATAGCGAGAGAACGCAAGTTCGCCGGGCTCGACCTGGCGGAGGTGCAGGAGGACGGCACCTTTTCAGGCTATGCCAGCGTGTTCGGGCGGGTGGATCTCGGACGGAACGTGGTCGAAAGGGGCGCATTCGCCGACTCCATTATCAGGCGGGGTCCAGCTGGTGTCCGAATGCTGTTCCAGCATGATCCGGGGCAGCCGATCGGGAGCTGGCAGGAGATCCGCGAGGATGCGCGTGGGCTGTTCGTCGTGGGCAAGCTGACGACGGGCGTGGCGCGGGCGCGCGAGGTGCTGGAACTCGTGCGCAGCCGGGCCATCGACGGGCTTTCGGTAGGGTTCCGCACCATTCATTCAACCAAGGATGCGCGCACGGGCATCCGACACATTCGCAAGGCCGACCTGTGGGAAATCTCGGTAGTGACATTTCCCATGAATCCGGAGGCCAGGATCGAGCAGGTGAGAGGGATCAGAACAGGGGGAGAACTGCCAACCATCAGGGAATTCGAGCACTGGCTCCTGCGGGATGCGGGGCTGACCCGAAGCGAGGCCCGGACAGTGATTGCAAAGGGCTTCGCTCATCTCAAGCGCGAGCGGGACGCCGCGAAAGGCAAGCCGCTTCAACTGGCGGAGACGATCCGCAGGGCGGCAAGGTTGTTCCAACAGTGAGCGAATGTCATGACAGCAGGGGCACAGGCGGGCGCGGTGGAGACCAAGTCCGCGGATATCAGCGCGGCGCTCGAGGAGCTGATGTATTCCTTCGAGGCCTTCAAGGAAGCCAACGATCAGCGGCTGAAGGAGCTGGAGCGGCGATCGGCCGATCCGCTGACGGCGGAGAAGGTGGAGCGCATCTCCGAGGCGCTCGATGAGCAGAAGCGTCTCATCGATGCGGTGGTTCTGAAGAATTCCAGGCCGCCGCTGGCGCTGGACGGTGGGGCGTCGGCACATCCACCAAGCGAACACAAGCAGGCCTTCGAGGCCTATGTGCGCACGGGCGATGAGCGCAGGCTGCGGAGCCTGGAAGAGAAGGCCATGTCCTATGGCACGCCGGCCGATGGCGGCTATCTCGTGCCGGACGAGACGGAAAACGAGATCGGCCGACGGCTCGCGCAAATCTCGCCGATACGCTCCATCGCTTCGGTGCGGAAGATTTCCTCGGCAGTGCTGAAGAAGCCGTTCGCGACGACCGGCATCGGCACCGGCTGGGTGGCGGAAACGGCAAGCCGCACCCAGACCACAACGAACACGCTGGCGGAGTTGTCTTTCGCGACCGCGGAGCTGTACGCGATGCCGGCGGCGACTGCGGCGTTGCTAGAGGACAGCATGGTTGACCTCGACGCCTGGATCGCGGGCGAGATCGAGACGGTGTTCGCGGAACAGGAGGGCAAGGCGTTCGTCGAGGGCGACGGGTCGAACAAGCCGAAGGGGTTTCTCTCCTACACGACGGTGGCGGATGCCAGCTGGAGCTGGGGAAACCTGGGCTACATCGCGACGGGCAATGCTTCGGGTCTTGCCTCCTCTAGCCCGACGGACACGCTGATAGACCTCGTCTATGCGCTCAAGGCGGGCTACCGCCAGAACGCGACCTGGGTGATGAACCGCAAGACGCAGGCGGCGCTGCGCAAGCTCAAGGACGATAACGGCCAGTACATCTGGCAGCCGCCGGCGGCAGCCGGAAGCCGGGCGATGCTGATGGGCTTCCCCGTCGTGGAGGCGGAGGACATGCCCGACATCGGCGCCGGCAATTATCCGATCGCGTTCGGCGATTTCCGCCGCGGCTATCTGGTGGTCGACAGGGCTGGGGTGCGGATCCTGCGCGACCCGTATTCCGCCAAGCCGTACGTGCTGTTCTACACGACCAAGCGTGTGGGTGGCGGCATCCAGGATTTCGAGGCGATCAAGCTGCTGAAGGTCGCTGCGAACTAGGGGCGTTCCGATTTCCAAACGGAAAACGCTGAGCAAATCAGCATCTCGTCTTGCACGGTTCCGGACGGACGGCGACTGCCTTCGGTCCGGACCTGCGGCACCATCGACGCCGGTTCGCTGCGGCACCAGGTTGTGCATGCCGCGGCGGGGCAGCGGTCCCGGTTGTCCTCCCGCCGGGACCGCCTCCTTTTCAATGCGCGCCGGTCAACAGGCAGGCACGGGAGGATTCTCGAAAGGGGGCGTTTCCATGACATTGATACGGACGGTCGAACCGGCCGCCGAACCCGTCACACTTGCCGGAATGAAGGCCCATCTGCGCGTGACGCATTCGAGTGAGGACGAGCTGATTTCCGGTCTCATCAAGGCTGCGCGCGAAGAAGTGGAACGTAGCACATCGCTTGCGCTCATCCGCCAGTCGTGGCGGCTGGTGCTGGGCGAGTGGCCGCGCGACGGCTGCATTTCCCTCCAACCCAATCCGGTCATCGGTGTGTCATCCGTCGCCGTGTTCGACGAGAACGGGGACGAGACGATCCTGCCGGCCGGATCCTATCTCCTGGACAACATTTCCAATCCTGCCCGACTTCAGCTCAAGGATATGGCGGCACCGGGGAAGGCGCTGAACGGCATAGAGGTCGAATTCGAGGCCGGTTACGGCGACAGCGGCGTGGAGGTGCCCGAGGGCCTGAAGCGGGCGATCGGCATTCTCGTCGCCTACTGGTACGAGTTCAGGGGCGCCTATGGGGCGAAAGACCAGCCGGTAGCCATTCCAGGCGAGTACCTGCGGATCATCCGGCATTTCAGGGCGCCGAGGCTCAGATGAAGCTCGAATATCTCGATCCGGGAAAACTGAGGACCGAACTCAGGGTCGAACGGGTCGCGACCGTGGATGACGGGGCGGGCGGCCACGAGGAGACCTGGGAGGAATGGTGCGTGCTGTTCGGACAGGTCGAGCCGGTGCGGGCGCAGAGCTACTTCGGCGCGGGGCAGGCGCATGAGCGCGTGACGCACCGGGTGGTCGTGCGCTGGCGAGAGGGGTTGCGGAGCGGGATGCGGTTTGTCACGGACGGGCGGCGGCTCCACATCGTGACGTTGCGCGATCTCGACCAGCGAGGGCGGTATCTCATGTGCGAGGTGCGGGAGGAGGGGCAGTGATGATTTCGATTGGCGTTGCGATGAACGGGCTGATCCGTGCGCTGCGGGTGAAGCGCCTGGCGCTGGCGAACAGGGTTGAGCGGCGGGAGGTGTCACCGAGGCTCGCGCAGGCAAGGCGCGGAAGGAAAAGGGAGCGAGGCGATGAACGCGGCCGCGCTTGACCTGCAGGAGGCAGTAGTTACGGCGCTTCGGGGGCACGAGGCGCTGGTGAGCGCGCTGGGCGGTCAGAAGATCCACGATCTGACGCCGGCCGCGCTGCCGTTTCCCTACATCACCTTCGGCAGGACTGAAGTCTACGATTGGAGCGCAGACCAGAGCGAGGGCAGCGAGATTCTGTTCAGCCTGCATGTCTGGTCCAAGCACAGGGGGCGCAGGGAAGCATTGCAGCTCATCGACCTGGTGGCGGAGGCTCTCGATGAGGGACGGGTGGTGCCCACGCGTCATCATCTCGTCACCTGCACACCGGATGCAACCGAGGTCCGGTACGACGAGGACCTCGACGCGTTCGAGGGCGCCGTACATGTCCGCGCCCTGATGGAGCCGGCCTGAGCGGCCGGTCCGATCTTCTTTCCACAAAACGTTTGGGCAGTTCCGGGGGGCGGCTTTGCCGTTCACGGAACCCACTCAGGGGGCATTCTCATGGTGGCGCAGAGGGGCAAGGACCTGATCCTAAAGCTGGATCTGGCAGGGGACGGCACGTACGCGACCGTCGCCGGGTTGAGGTCGAAACGGCTCGCGTTCAACAGCGAGACCGTCGATATCACAGATGCGGAATCCGAAGGACGCTGGCGGAAGCTGCTGGCGGGAAGCGGGGTGCAAAGGGCTTCCATAAGCGGTTCGGGCATCTTCAAGGACGCGGCGTCGGATGCGGCAATCCGCGAGCGGTTCTTCAATGGAACAATTGCCCAGTGGCAGCTGGCGATACCCTCGTTCGGGTTTGTCACAGGGCCGTTCCAGATCACGGCACTAGAATATTCGGGCAATCACGACGGCGAGGTGGTGTTCGAGATCGCGCTCGAATCCGCGGGCAAACTCACCTTCACGGAGGCCGCATGATCGTCAATCGCAGGCGGGGCGAGATCAGCGCGAGGCTCGATGGGCGGGAGTATCGCCTGTGTCTTACGCTGGGGGCGCTGGCGGAGCTGGAGGCCGCGTTCGAGACGCAGGACATCAATGCGCTGGTGGAGCGGTTCTCGAACGGCAGGCTGTCGGCAAGGGACATGGCGGCGGTGATCGGCGCGGGGTTGCGCGGTGGCGGCAACGATATCCCCGACGCCGAGGTGCTTGCCATGCGATGCGAGAATGGGGCGGTGGGTTTCGCGCGCATCGTCGCTGAACTGCTTTCCGTGACATTCGGGGAGCAGGAAGGGCGAAAGAGCGAGGCAAACCCTTGAAAGCCGCAACGGCGCAGCGCGAGCCGTTTCCCTGGCAGCAGGCGATGGGGATCGCGTTCGCGTGGTTGCGGCTTTCGCCAAAGGATTTCTGGGCAATGAGCCCGCGGGAGCTCGCCGCTGCGCTCTCGGTCTTCGAGCCGGGCGAAGGGCAGGCGCTGCAGCGCAGAGAACTGGAAGAGCTGATGCGGCTGTTCCCCGACGCAGGTGTGCCGGGCAGCAAAGGAGGGGGTAGACAGGATGGCTGAAGAGGTACGGGTGCCAATCGTTGCGGATACCGCGCCCTTCGAGCGCGCGCTCAACAACCTGACGGCCTTGTCGCAGACGTTCGGGGAGCAGCTTGGAGGGGCGCTCAAAGGCGCCGTGGTGAACGGAAAGTCGCTCGAGGACGTGTTGCGTCGGATCGGGCTCAGCCTGGCGGGCATGGGGCTGGAGCAGGGGCTCAATCCGCTGAAGAGCCTGATGGGCAACGTTTTCGGCAGTGTGTTTCGCGGGATCATGCCGTTCGCGGAGGGGGGCGTGGTGCCGTTCGCAGCCGGCGGTGTGGTATCGAGCCCTACCTATTTCCCGGCTGGGAGAAACATCGGCCTGATGGGTGAAGCGGGGCCGGAAGCTATCCTGCCGCTGCAGAGAACGGCGGACGGGCGGCTTGGGGTCGCGGCTGCGGGCGGGCGCGGGGGAGCTGTGCAGGTGGTGTTCAACGTGACGGCGCAGGACGCGGCTTCCTTCCGCAAGTCCGAGGCACAGATCACCACGATGCTGGCGCGGGCCGTCTCGCGCGGGGCGCGAGGGCTCTGACCGGTCTCTCTTGAAGGTATGGGAGGGAGCCGGGGCCGCATCTCCCGAAGCGCATCCCTTCTTTGGGCGGGCTCGCTGCCCGGCAAGCAGAAAGTCACCTGAAAACTGGCGGGGGCCAGAATGGACAGTTTTCATGATGTGCGCTTTCCGGCGCGGATCGCGTTC
Source organism: Chelativorans composti (assembly GCF_039541695.1). Taxonomy (NCBI): domain Bacteria; kingdom Pseudomonadati; phylum Pseudomonadota; class Alphaproteobacteria; order Hyphomicrobiales; family Phyllobacteriaceae; genus Chelativorans; species Chelativorans composti. The sequence continues at coordinate 50,501 of NZ_BAABGS010000008.1, forward strand.
GGCGCGACCGGCGGGCCGGTACGGCGTAATGAAATCGTTCAGCTCACATCCGGAGTGGAGAAGCGGAACGCCAGAACCGCGCATTCGCGCAGGCGGTATGATGCGGGGACGGGGCTCCGTTCGGTTGAAGACCTTTACCTGGTGATGGAGTTCTTCGAGGCGAGGCGGGGTTCCCTGCATGCCTTCCGATTCCGAGACCCGTTCGACATGAAGTCATGCGCGCCCAACGAGACCGTATCGGCGCTCGATCAGACGCTCGGCATTGGCGACGGCGAGACGAAACGGTTCCAGATTGTGAAGATCTATGGGAGCGGGCCGGACGCCTATTCCAGGATCATTCGATATCCGGTGGCGGAGACTGTTCGGGTGGCCGTGAACCGGGTGGAAAAGATTCGAGAGGAGGATTTTTCGGTCGGCCCCGGCGGCGAAGTGGTGTTTGAGGAGCCGCCGCCGGAAGGATCGGTCATCACCGCCGGATTCGAGTTCGACGTGCCGGTGCGCTTCGACACGGAGCAGATTTCGGCGGGCATCACGTCCTTTCAGGCCGGGCACATTCCCTCCATCCCGCTGATCGAGGTGCTGTCATGACCGTGCTGCCGGACGATCTTGCGTCCCATCTGGAAGGGGAGGTGACCACCGTCTGCCAATGCTAGCGTATCGTGCGGCGCGACGGGCACACCATGGGATTCACAGACCATGACGGCGCGCTGGACTGCGACGGCACGGTGTTCCGGCCGGAGAGCGGGCTTGCCGCGTCTGAAGCGCGGCGTTCGCTGGGGATGGCCGCCGACGCGACCGACGTGCAGGGGGTGCTCTCCTCGGCGGACATCAGCGAGGAGGACATCATCGCGGGTGTTTATGACGGGGCGGTGGTGGAGACGCTGCTCGTCAACTGGATGGCTCCCAGCCAGTTCGCGCGGATCGGGCGATGGGTCATCGGGCAGATCTCCCGACGCGACGGGCATTTCGTGGCCGAACTCGAAAGCCTTGAACGGATGCTCGACCGAACGAACGGGCGGACGCTGAGACGCACCTGCGACGCCGAGCTGGGAGACGCACGATGCGGCGTTGACCTCCATGCGCCGGGTTTCAAGAGCGAGGGGATCGTAGAGGAAGTCAGGGCGTTTGCGGTGCTGGTTTCGGGGCTGGAAGGTTTCGAGGGCGGCTGGTTCAGCCATGGCATTCTGACGTGGGGGAGCGGAAGCCTGGCAGGGCGCAGTGAGCAAATTGTCGCGCACCGCAAGGAGGGCGGACTGGACCGGCTGGATCTCCGGGGGGTGGAGCCTATTGCAGCGCTGAAGGGTGATGTCTTCACGGTGACGGCCGGCTGCGACAAGTCCTTTGCAACGTGCAGGGCAATATTTGGCAACGCCATCAATTTCCGCGGTTTCCCCCACCTGCCGGGCAATGACGCCGCATACAGCTACGTCACCGAGGATCAAGTGTTTGACGGGGGGCCGATCGTTCCATGAGCGACCAAACAGCAATGTGGGGACGGACCGTGGCGGCTGCGGCTCTGGAATGGGTGGGAACACCGTACCGCCATCAGGGCAGCTGCAAGGGCGTGGGCTGCGACTGCCTCGGACTGGTCAGGGGCGTTTGGCGTGCGCTCTACGGCAGGGAGCCGGAACCTCCGGTCCATTACAGCCGGGACTGGGCCGAGGCGGGTGGCGAGGAGCTGCTGCTGGAAGCTGTACGCAGGCACTTCGTCACCTGTCCAGACGGGAAGACCGATACAGGACGGCTCATCGTGTTCCGCTGGCGGCCGGACGTGCCGGCCAAGCATGCCGGCATCTGCATCGATGGCGAACGCTTCGTTCACGCCTACGAGGGGACGGCCGTGACTGTCTCCCGCCTGGTGCCGCAATGGCGGCGGAGGATCGCACGTGTCTTCGCTTTTCCAGAGAGAGTGGGGGCTTGAGCCATGGCAACGATCGTCTTGCAGAGCGCGGGCGCGAGGCTAGGCAGCATGTTCGGTGCCGTGGGGGCGGCGATCGGCGCGGCCGTCGGAGCTTTTGCGGGCTACATGGTCGACCGGGCGATCCTTACGCGCGGCCAACACTACGAAGGACCGCGGCTCGGGCAGGGCCGTCCGATGACGGCCGAAGAGGGCAGTCCGCTGCCCAGGGTCTATGGTACCATGCGCGTGGGTGGCGCGCTGATCTGGGCGACGCGCTTCGAGGAACGCTCGACGACGACGCGGGCCGGCAAGATGGGGCCCAAGCAGACCACGTATTCCTATTTCGCCAATGTCGCGCTGGCGCTGTGCGAAGGGGAGATTGCGGGGGTGCGCCGCATCTGGGCGGACGGGCGCGAGCTCGACCTCAGCAACTACGAGTTCCGCGTCTACCGGGGAGACGAGGAGCAGCTTCCCGACCCATTGATCGAGGCGAAGCAGGGTGTTGGCAATGCTCCCGCCTATCGCGGCGTGGCCTATGTGGTGTTCGAGCGGTTCCCCATCGACGATTTCGGACGGCGCATCCCGCAGTTCCAGTTCGAGGTGCTGCGCCCGGGCGGGGCGCTCTGCGAACGGATCCGTTCGGTGGCGCTGATACCAGGATCTACCGAATATGGCCTCTCACCACACCTCATCACCGTTGCTGGCGAACCAGGGGAGACGATCGCGGTCAACCGTCACAATGCTTACGGTCGCACGGATTTCGATGCGGCAGTGGACGAGCTGCTGGCCATCTGCCCCAACCTGAAGAGCGTTTCACTGGTGGTCAGCTGGTTCGGGACGGACCTGCGGGCGGCCATTGCCGGATCGAGCCGCGCGTCACCCGGGCGGAAGGCAACTATTCACTGCCGTGGCGCGTGTCCGGCCTGACCCGGGCCCAGGCGCAGACCGTCTCGCAGCACGACGGCAGGGCCGCCTACGGAGGAACTCCCGCCGACAGGACTGTCGTCGACGCGATACGGGCGCTCAAGGCGCGCGGTCTCAAGGTCACCCTTTATCCGTTCGTCATGATGGACGTGCCGGAGAACAACGGGTTTCCGGATCCCTACGGCGACGTGGCGCAGGCGGCGTATCCCTGGCGCGGTCGGATCACCTGTGATCCGGCTCCCGGCAGGCCGGGCAGCGCGGACCGGACGGGGACAGCGCGGACGCAGGTCGAGGCATTCCTGGGATCGGCCGGAGCAACGCAGTTCGTCCATGGTGGCGATACGGTGGCCTTCACCGGCAATGCGAACGACTGGGGATTCCGCCGCCACATCCTGCACTACGCCCATCTCGCTGCCATGGCGGGGGGCGTCGACGGGTTCATCATCGGTTCGGAGATGCCCGGTCTCACCCGCGTGCGAGATACGGGCAACGCGTTTCCGTTCGTGGAAGGGCTGGTGGCGCTGGCAGAGGATGTCCGTTCCATTCTCGGTGGCGGAACGCGGATCACCTATGCCGCCGATTGGAGCGAATACTTCGGCTACCATCCGCAGGACGGGTCCGGCGACGTCTTCTTCCACCTGGACGAACTATGGGCCAGCGAGGCGATCGACTGCATCGGCATCGACAACTACATGCCGCTTTCCGACTGGCGGGACGAAGACGTATCCGGGGGTAATCCTGACGGGGCGGCCAGCGCCTATGATCTTGTGGCCCTGAAAGCGGCGATTACGGGCGGCGAAGGCTTCGACTGGTACTATGCAAGCCCTGCCGACCGGCATGCGCGCGTGCGGACGCCGATAGGAGATGGAGCCACGGCAAGGACTGGGTGTTCCGATACAAGGACCTTCCCGGTTGGTGGTCGAATCTGCATTACAATCGGATCGGCGGCGTGGAACAGGCACAGCCCACGGCGTGGGTGCCCATGTCGAAGCCCTTCCATTTCACCGAGCTCGGTTGCGGGGCGGTGGACAAGGGGCCCAATCAGCCGAACCTGTTTCGCGACCCGAAGTCCGCTGAGAACGGTATCCCACATTTTTCGAACGGCGGCCGGTCCGACCTCGCACAGTACCGGTTCCTGCTAGCCCATCACCTGCACTGGCAGGAGGGTGGCGAGGAGGCTAACCCAACGTCTCCGGTCTATGGCGGTCGGATGGTGGATCCGGACGCGCTCTCTGTCTGGGCATGGGACCTGCGGCCCTTTCCGGCCTTTCCCGTCCAGAAAGAGGTCTGGGGAGACGGCGAGAACTGGATCTGTGGCCACTGGCTCAACGGGCGGCTGAACGCGATACCGGTCGGCGCGCTGATCGACCGGATCATGGCGGATTTCGGCCTGCCGGCGGCCGCCACGTCGCGGGCGGACGGAATGGTGAGCGGCTATGTGATCGCCAATCCCACGACGGCGCGCGCCGCGCTCGAACCGATCGTGGAGCTGTTCGGCATTTCCGTACGCTCGCAAGGGGACCGGCTGGTGTTTGCGACCGAGGGGATGGAGCAGACCGATACAATTCCGGCAGGCGATCTCGTCATTCCCGACGAGGGCGACGTGCTCGCCCGCGTGCGGACGCCGGATCACGATCTCCCCGGCCAAGTGCACCTCGACTTTCGCGACCAGCTCAACGAGCATCAGTCCGCCACCGCCTGCGTCGATTTGGCCGGGACCGAGGGGGCGGGCACGCGCTTCATCAGCTTTCCGGGCGTGCTGGCGGCGGACGAGGCGGAGACACTGGCTGCCAATTTCCTGCACCGCATCTGGGACAGGCGGGAGGGGGTCTCCTTCGCCTTGCCAATAACGCGTCAGGACGTGCGGGTCGGCAGGATAATCCGCCTCGACGGAGAGGATCGGGACTACCTGGTAACAGAGATCGAGGAGGGGCTCGTCCGTCGGGTACAGGCGGTGCGCATCCGACGCTCGCCGGACATGCCAGCGACTGAAGGAAGAATTCCCGCAGGCGGCGGTGGCGAGCCGCTGACCTTCGGGAAGCCATACGCCCTGCTCATGGATCTGCCTCTCGTGAATGGGGAGGATCAACCGCATGAGCGTCTGCGCATCGCGGTGCGGGCGAAGCCGTGGAAAAGTCAGGCCGTCTACCGTTCGCCGGAGACGACGGGCTTTTCGTTCCGGGGAGTGGTGGCTGAGCGAGCGATCATCGGCGAGCTTGTCGCGCCGCTACCGGGCACGGCTGTAACCGGACGGCTCGATCCCGTTTCCCGGGTGGACGTGCGGCTGTTCGATGGCGAACTGGAAAGCGTGTCGCTGCCGCTCCTGCTGGGGGGCGCAAATGCGGCGGCCGTGCTTGCAGACAATGGCGTCTGGGAAATTCTCCAGTTCCATAAAGCGCAGGAGATTGCCGTCAACCGATGGGTTCTGGACGGTCTCTTGCGCGGGCAGCACGGCACGACAGACGCAATGCGCGCTGGGGCCGGCGCGGGTTCTCCCTTCGTGCTGCTTAACGGGGCTGTCACCGCCGCAGGACTGAGGCCCGAGGAGACGGGACTTCTCCTCAACTGGCGCATCGGACCAGCCGGATTCGATCTTTCCGACACCCATTTTTCCTCGCTTGGCGCAAGCGGAGGAACGAGGGCCCTGCTGCCCCTTGCTCCGGTCCATCTCCGGTGCAGGATCAATGGCGGGGACGTGCATTTCTCCTGGACACGAAGCGATCGCAGCGCGGAGTCCGACAGCTGGCTCAGCGAGGACATTCCGCTGAGCGAAACCGACGAGCGATATCTGGTGGAGGTGGTCGCGGATGACGGAGAGACGGTCGTTCGGTCCCAGATGGTCAGCGTGCCCGTGTGGGTCTATCCGTCAGCCGAAATCTTGGGCGACTTCGGCGTGATGCCGGATGCCGTCACCCTGCGGGTGAGGCAGATCAGCGTGAGGGTCGGGCCCGGAGTGGCCGCCGAACGCAGATTCAATCTGGCGTAAGTGTGGCATTGGCCGGGCCGATGGTTTTATGCTTAATTACGCTCCACGTTCATTCACCATTCATACGTGCTATCCTAAACCTCGCCTCATGACAAACGCCCGCCTGACCATTTTCGGACTCTTCGCCGCAGCAGCAACCCTGCTGGTTGCCGCGCCTGCCCGTGCTGCGGAGGACAATGCCCCGCTGGTTCTGGCGCAGGGCGCCGATTGCTATGCGATCGGGCAACGGGTCGCCGCCCAGATGGGAGGACAGCTCGCCGCCGCCAATGCGGAGAATCAGGGCGGACAGATCGTGTGCCGGATCGTCGTACTGATCCCGGGCGGGAATGGCGAGCGACCACGCCGCGAGGAAGTGGTGGTGCCCGCCCGATGAGCCAGCCGTTCATGTGACCGCAGTCAGTCAGAGACCGTCCCGCGATGAGAATCCTTGTTGTTGAAGACGATCGGGAGCTGAACCGCCAGATTACCACGGCGCTGGAGAATGCGAGCTACGTGGTCGACCGCGCCTTCGACGGCGAGGAGGGGCATTTCCTGGGAGACACCGAGCCCTATGACGCTGTCATCCTGGATATCGGCCTGCCGCGCATGGATGGCATCAGCGTGCTGGAACGCTGGCGGCGTGACGGGCGAAAGATGCCCGTGCTGATCCTGACCGCGCGCGACCGCTGGAGCGACAAGGTCGCCGGCATCGACGCCGGTGCCGACGACTATGTCACAAAACCTTTCCACATGGAGGAAATCCTGGCCCGAGTGCGGGCCCTGATCCGCAGGGCGGCGGGGCATGCGAGTTCAGAGCTCACCTGCGGGCCGCTGCGGCTCGACACGACCACGTCAAAGGCGGATGTAAACGGCATTCCGCTCAAGCTCACGTCGCACGAATACCGGATGCTCGCCTATCTCATGCACCACAAGGGCGCCGTCGTGTCCCGCACCGAGCTGGTGGAGCACCTCTATGACCAGGACTTCGACCGCGACTCCAACACGATCGAAGTGTTTGTCGGACGGTTGAGGAAGAAGATCGGCGCGGATCTGATCGAAACCGTACGCGGCATGGGCTACCGCATACGGGAACCGAATGAGTGAGAATACGCCCCATCCGTTCTCACTGAAGGGGCTCGCTGCCCGGCTGCGGGGCCTCGGCCAGCGGCTGACCTTCCGCGTCGTCGCCATTTCCTCCCTGTGGGCGATCATCTCGCTCATCGTCATCGCCACGGTCATCACCGCACTCTTCAGGCAGGTCAGTCACCGCGGTTTCGAGACCGTCCTTTCAGCTCACCTCTTCAACCTGATCGCTTCCGTCAGCGCCAACGAGGACGGATGGATCTCGGGCTCGCCCAATCTCGGCGATCTGCGTTTCTCCGAACCGCTCTCCGGCTGGTACTGGTCGGTGGAGCCCGTCTCTCCCGGCTTGAGCAACGCGCTGCGTTCCTCATCGCTCGCGGGCTTTCCGCCTCCTCCGGAGGATCCTTCCGTTCCGTTCGATTCCGACTACCGGCGGCAGTATCTGTCGACCGGGCCCCGCGGCGAGCAGGTCGAGGTGATCGAGGCCGAGGTGGTGCTGGGTCAGGGCGACCGGATCGTGCGGTTTCGCGTGATGGGTAACCGGACGGAACTTGAACGCGAGATCACAAGCTTCACCCGGCGGCTGCTCGCCTATCTCGCCATGTTCGGCGCCGGAATGGTAATCATCAACGTGGCGGCCATCCTGCTGGCGCTGAAGCCGCTTCGCAGCATCCGCGACGCGCTGGCGAACATCCGCGCCGGCACCGCCGAGAAGCTCACCGGACCTTTCCCCGCCGAAATCGCACCGCTCGCCGATGAAACCAACGCCCTCATCGACAGCAACCGCCGGATCATCGAGCGGTCGCGCAAGCAGGTAGGCAACCTTGCGCATTCGCTGAAGACGCCGCTCACCGTCATCATGAACGAGGGCCGCGCGATGGGCGACCAGCGCGGCGAGCTCATCAGCAACCAGGCGGAGGCGATGCAGAAGCAGATTGATCACTATCTGCAGCGCGCCCGCGCGGCCGCGCAACGCAGCACGCTGTCCGTCCGCACCGACGTGAACGATACCGTGCAGCGGCTGGCACGCGTGTTCGCCAAGCTGGCGCGCGACAAACAGCTGGCGCTGGACCTGCCCGAACGCCCGCTCTTCTTCGCCGGAGAGAAAGAGGACCTTGAGGAAATCATCGGCAATCTGCTGGAGAACGCGGCCAAGTGGGCGCAGAGCAGAATTGCCGTTTCGCTGACATCCACCGGCATGACACGGGTGGACCGGACGATGTTCCAGATCGCGATCGAGGACGACGGCCCGGGCATTCCGGAAGATCAGGCAAAGCAGGCGCTCAAGCGGGGGCGGCGCCTCGACGAGACGAAACAGGGAAGCGGCCTTGGCCTCGCCATCGTGGCGGATCTGGTCGATGAGTATGGTGGAGAACTGCGCCTCGTCCGGTCGGAACTTGGCGGATTGCGCGCAGAGGTGGAGTTGCGCATTGCTTGATTATAACGGGCTTATGCGCCTAAGTAGAACCTCCAGCAGATTCCGGTCTGGAAGGGCAGGGACGGTAAGGGATCTGACGTCTGGGAACTGGACGTGAGAATGAGGAGTTTCATGCGTCACGCATGTCTGATGATCAGCTCTCTGGCAGCGATGCTTCTCGCCGGATGCTCTGGCAGCAGGATCCCTGTTGCATCAGGAAGTGTCGCGTTCACGCCACCGCTGATGGGTGGCGCTGCGGCAACGTCCGGTCTCGTCTCCCAGGCGAACGTTCGGTTGTCGCGGGCCGATCTCGCTTCCGCGCTGGCGGCTGAGCAGCGCGCGCTGGAGGCGGCTCCCGCCGGCCAGCCGGTGGAGTGGCAGGGTAGCGGCGGCAGCAGCGGTACGGTCATCGCCGCCCAGCCCTACCGGGTGGGTTCGCAGGATTGCCGTCCCTACTCGCACGTGGTCCGCGCGGGCGGTCCCGCCCAGTCGCTGCGCGGCACGGCATGCCGCAACCCTGACGGGACATGGTCGCTGCTCAATTAGCGCCCGAATTCACCAAATCTTGTCAAAAGGCCGCAACCGCCTCGGTTGGCAGTGCTGGGAATTGTCGCTATTTGAGGCGCTATGCTGTTCTGGATCATAACCGCCGTTCTCACCGCTGCCGCCTCGCTGGCGGTGATGTATCCGTTTCTGCGGCGGGACAAGGGAGCTGCGGAAGCCGCCTATGACCTTGCCGTCTACAAGGACCAGCTGGCCGAGCTCGAGAACGAGGTGAAGCGCGGCCTGATCTCCGAGGCCGACGCCGCGGAGGCGCGCGCCGAAATAGGTCGTCGCATCCTCAAGCTAAACGCGACCCAGGAGCGTTCTGCAGCTGCCGGGACTTCCAGCAAGGCCGTCCGCGCGATCGCCGTCCTGGGCGTTCTTGCCGTGCCGGTGGTCAGCTGGGCGGTCTATTCCTATCTCGGCTCTCCCGGTGTGCCGGCCATGCCGCTGGCGGCCCGGCTGCAGGAAGATCCGGCGAACGCGCCGATTTCGGAACTCATCGCCAGGGCAGAGGCCCATCTGGCGAGCAATCCGGATGACCGGCGCGGCTGGGAGGCGCTTGCGCCGATTTACATGCGTCTCGGCCGCTTCGCCGATGCGGCGCGTGCTTACCAGCAGATCATTGCGCTCGGCGGGGCGACGGCCAATACCTACGCCATGCTTGGCGAGGCGCTCGTGGGTATCGAACAGGGCATCGTCACCGCGGAGGCTGTGAAGGCGTTCGAGAACGCGCTTGCCGAGGATCCGGCGGAGCCGCGGTCGCGCTTCTTCGTCGCGCTGGCCAAGGCGCAGGAGGGCAAGATCGAGGAAGCCCGCGCGCTCTGGACCCAGATGGTGGCCGACCTGCCCGAGGGATCGCCCTGGCGCGGCATCGCCGAGGAAGCTTTGAAGGGAAGGGGACCGGACGGCGAGGCATCCGCACAGGACCAGGCTGGCAGCGCGGGGCCTCGGGCTGATGGCGGCAGTCAGCAGTCGCCGGATGGCCAGCAGCAGATGATCGAGGAGATGGTGGCCAGGCTTGATGCCCGGCTGCGGGAAAGCCCCAACGATCCGGAGGGTTGGCAGCGCCTCGTGCGTTCCTATATCGTCCTGCAGCGCACTGACGCTGCCCGGGACGCCCTTCAGCGCGGAGTGAAGGCGCTGGGCGAGAACACGGAAGCTGCCAGGGATTTGAGCTCCTTCGCCAGGGGGCTCGGCCTTGTACTGCCTGAGGATGAGCAATGACGCGCAAACAGAAGCGGGCGATCGTGATCGCCGCCGGCATGTGTTTTCTCGCCCTGGCCGCGGGCCTTACCCTGGTCGCCCTCGGCCAGCAGACATCCTATTTTTACATGCCAGCGGATGTGCTGGCCAATCCCGTCCAGGCGGGTGAGCGCATCCGGCTCGGCGGACTTGTCGAAGACGGATCGGTCGAGCGGATCGACGGGACGACGGTCCGTTTCTCCGTGACCGATGGCCAGCATTCCATCAAGGTGGGCTACACGGGCATCCTGCCCGACCTTTTTAGGGAAGGGCAGGGCGTGGTGGCCGAAGGCACGTTCGGGGCGGATGGCACCTTCGTCGCCGACAGCGTGCTCGCCAAGCACGACGAGAACTACATGCCGCGCGAGGTTGCCGACCGGCTGAAGGAAAGCGGCGTGTGGGAAGGGCAGGAAGGCGGTTCGGACAAATGACCGTTGAGCTTGGCCATTTCGCGCTGGTCCTCGCGCTTGCGCTCTCCATCGTCCAGGCAGTGGTTCCGCTGGCGGGTGCCCGCCTCGAGAGCACGCAGCTCATGCGCGTCGGCGAGCCGGTGGCGGTGGCCGGCTTCCTTCTGGTGGCGGCCGCCTTCGCCACGCTGGTCCACGGCTATGTCACGTCGGACTTCTCCATTCTGAACGTGTGGGAAAATTCCCATTCGGCGCAGCCGCTTCTCTACAAGATCACCGGTACGTGGGGTAACCACGAGGGCTCCATGCTGCTGTGGGTGCAGATCCTCACCTTCTTCAGCGCGCTGGTGGCTGTTTTCGGGCGGAACCTTCCGCCCTCCCTCAGGGCGAACGTCCTGTCCGTGCAGGGCATGGTCGGAACCGCGTTCCTGCTGTTCATCCTCTTTACCTCCAATCCGTTCACCCGCCTGGTTCCGGCGCCATTCGAGGGCAAGGATCTCAATCCGCTGCTGCAGGACATCGGGCTCGCGCTGCATCCGCCGCTGCTCTACCTCGGCTATGTTGGCTTCTCGGTCGCCTTTTCCTTCGCGGCCGCCGCGCTCATCGAGGGTCGTATCGACGCCGCATGGGCGCGCTGGGTGAGGCCGTGGACGCTGATGGCCTGGGCGTTCCTCACGGGCGGCATCGCCATGGGCTCCTACTGGGCCTATTATGAGCTCGGCTGGGGCGGCTTCTGGTTCTGGGATCCCGTCGAAAACGCCTCGCTGATGCCGTGGCTCGCGGGCACGGCGCTGCTGCATTCGGCCATCGTCATGGAAAAGCGCTCGGCGCTCAAAATCTGGACGGTGCTGCTGGCGATCCTCACCTTCTCGCTGTCGCTGGTGGGAACGTTCCTGGTGCGATCCGGCGTGCTCACGTCCGTTCACGCCTTCGCCACCGATCCGACCCGCGGCGTCTTCATCCTGGCGATCCTGATGATCTTCATAGGCGGCTCGCTGGCGCTGTTCGCGCTGCGTGCGAGCTCGCTTACGGCGGGCGGACTGTTCCACCCGATCTCGCGCGAGGGGTCGCTGGTGCTCAACAACCTGATCCTCAGCACCTGCACGGCGACCGTGCTGGTGGGAACCCTCTACCCGCTGCTGATCGAGGCGCTGACGGCCGAGAAGATTTCCGTCGGCGCGCCCTTCTTCAACCTCACCTTCATCCCCCTTGCCATACCGCTGCTGATCGCCGTGCCGTTCGGGCCGCAGCTTGCCTGGAAGCGCGGTGACCTGCTTGCCGCCGCACAGCGCCTGTTCGCAGCCTTCGCCATCTCGGCGGCGGTCATCATCGGCGTCCTGTTCTTCGTCGACAGGGCCTCGACCGTCGCGGCGCTCGGCATCGGCCTTGGCTTCTGGCTCATCTTCGGTTCCCTCACGGACATCGTGTTCAAGGCGGGCGTGGGCAAGGCCAGCCCCGGCGTGGTCTTCAGCAGGCTCAAGGGACTGCCGCTTTCAGTCTTCGGCACGGCCGTCGCCCATGCCGGCATCGGCCTCACGGTCATCGGGCTTTCATGCGTGACCACCATGCAGGTGGAATGCATCACCGTCATGAAGCCCAACGATGTGGTCGAGGCGGGCGGCTATACCATGCGGTTCCGGGAAATCGCGGCGCTCAAGGGCCCCAATTTCGGCGAAGACCGGGCAGTCTTCGATCTTACGGGGCCTGATGGCCGCAGGCTTGGCGAGATCGCGTCGTCCAAGCGGATCTATACGGCGCGCGCCATGCCGACCACCGAGGCCGGCATCCGCACCTTCGGCTTCAGCCAGCTCTACGTCTCCATCGGCGATGCGACTGAGAGCGGCCTCGTGGTCCATGCCTGGTGGAAGCCTCAGGTGACGCTCATCTGGTGGGGCGCGGTGGTGATGATGTTCGGCGGGTTTCTGTCGCTCTGCGACCGCCGCCTGCGTGTCGGCGTTCCGACGCGGCGGAAGGCAGCCCTCCAGGCAGCCAAGGGGTAAATACCCATGCGCAAGATTCTGCTCGCACTTTTCCTCGTCTTCGCTTCGGCCAACCTCGCGGCGGCGGTCGTGTCGCCCGACGAGATGCTGGACGATCCGGCGCTCGAGGCGCGGGCCCGCGCGCTGTCGGCGCAGCTGCGCTGCATGGTCTGCCAGAACCAGTCCATCGATGACTCGTCCGCGGAACTGGCGCGCGACCTGCGCCTGCTGGTCCGCGAACGCATCCTCGCCGGTGACACCGACGAGCAGGTCATCAGCTATCTTACCTCGCGCTACGGCGAGTTTGTGCTGCTCAAGCCGCAGTTCAACGCGCGCAACCTCATCCTCTGGGGCACCCCGGTGATCGTGCTGATTGCCGGCGGCATCCTTGTACTGGCGGCGACGCGCCGGCGCGCCCGCGCAAACCGTCCCGTGGAACGGCTGACGCCCGAGGAGGAAGCCGCTCTGCGGAAGGCGCTCGATTCCCAGGATTGATACGCGGGATCGGCAGGTTCTTTCCCGCTCCTGCGGCAGCCGCACGGCTTCTTGTCAAAACATTACGAAAGTTTCATCAGTTGGAAATGGCGCCGTAAGGTGCGCAATCCTATCTCGTGGGCTAGACAGAGTTTCGGACAACAGCCCAAGAGGCTTGCGTAAGAGGAGCAGTTCCAGCGATGAATTCCGAGAAGATCAAGTTCCGGACCAGGAAGAGTCTCATTGCAACGGTGGCGACGCTCGCCCTTGCCGGTGCAGTTGGCCTCGGCGCTGTTGGTACAGGCGTAGCCCCCGTTTTCGCCGACCCGGTCAAGCTTTCCAAGCCGATCGATACTCCCAGTTTCGCTGATGTGGTCGAGCTGGTGTCGCCCGCCGTCGTCAGCGTGCGTGTAAGCAGCACCGAGCCGGATCGCGACATGGCAATGGCGCCGTTCCCCGGCTTCCCCGGATTCGAGGATCTTCCGCGGGATCATCCGCTGCGCCGCTTCTTCGACCAGTTCCGTGGCGAGCAAAACCAGCGCGGCGCGCGTCCGCCCCGCCGTGAGCGGGGACCGCAGAAGCCGCGTCCGGTGGCCCAGGGTTCCGGCTTCTTCATCTCCGAGGATGGCTACCTCGTCACCAATAACCACGTGGTCGAGGGCGGCAGCGAGTACACCATCGTGCTGAACGACGGCACCGAGCTCAAGGCCGAGCTTGTCGGTGCTGATCCCCGCACCGACCTCGCCGTGCTCAAGGCGCAGGCCGACCGCAAGTTCACCTATGTCGAATTCGCCGACGACTCGAAGATGCGGGTGGGCGATTGGGTCGTGGCCGTCGGCAACCCGTTCGGCCTCGGCGGCACGGTGACGGCCGGCATCATCTCCGCGCGCGGCCGTGACATTGGCGCAAGCTTCTATGACGACTTCATCCAGATCGACGCGGCGGTCAACCGCGGCAACTCCGGTGGCCCGACCTTCAACCTCGCCGGTGAGGTCGTCGGCGTGAACACAGCGATTTTCTCGCCGTCCGGTGGCAACGTCGGTATCGCCTTCGCGATCCCTGCGGGTCTTGCCAAGAACGTGGTCGAGGACCTGATCAAGGACGGCGCCGTCGAGCGCGGCTGGCTCGGCGTCCAGATCGCCGACGTGTCCAAGGAGATCGCCGAGTCGGTCGGCCTCGCCGAGGCAAAGGGCGCGCTCATTAATGACGTGAACGACGGAGAGCCCGCGGAAAAGGGTGGCATCAAGGCTGGTGACATCATCGTCTCCGTCAACGGCGAGACCGTCAGCTCTTCCCGCGATCTTGCCCGCAAGATCGGCAGCCAGAAGCCCGGCGCTGAGGTGGAAATCGGTCTCTGGCGCAACGGCAAGTCCGAGACCCTGACCGTCAAGCTGGGCAAGATGCCGGGCAACGACCAGATGGCCAAGGCTTCGCCCAGAGACAGGAATCAGTCCGAGGCGACGGTGACCAACTTCGGCCTGTCCGTCACTCCGGCTGAGGATGGCGAGGGCGTGCTGGTCACCGACGTGGAGCCGGACAGCGAGGCCGAGGCCGCGGGCATCATGCCGGGCGACGTGATCAAGGCGGTGAACTCGAAGCAGGTCGCTTCGGCCAAGGACATTCAGGACGCCGCGGAAGAGGCCCGCAAGGCCGGCCGCAGCCGCGTCTTCGTCCAGATCGTGCGCGACAACGCCAACCGCTTCGTCACGCTGCCGATCAGCTGATTTCTCCACCGCTGCATGCCGGGGGCGTGGTTCCATGCCCCCGGTCCTCCCTGTAAGTACGGTCCCACGTTTCCCGAAACTGCAGCTGGCGCATGAAGATCCTGATCATCGAAGACGACCGCGAGGCGGCGACCTTTCTCAAGAAGGCGTTCTCAGAAGCGGGGCATACCGCCGACATCGCCATGGACGGCGAGACCGGCTTTGCCATGGCCGACACAGGCAATTACGATGTCTATGTCGTTGACCGCATGCTGCCGCTCAAGGACGGGCTTTCCGTCATCCGCGAGCTGCGCGGCAAGGGCAACACCACGCCTGTGCTCATCCTCTCCGCCCTGGGCGAGGTGGATGACCGCGTCACCGGCCTCAGGGCGGGGGGCGACGACTATCTCATCAAGCCCTATGCGTTCTCGGAACTGCTTGCCCGCGTCGAGGCCCTGAGCCGCCGGAGCGGTTCCAAGGATGTCGAGACCGTCCACCGGGTGGGCGACCTGGAACTGGACCGGCTGTCTCACACGGTTACCCGCGCTGGCGAAGAGATCACCCTGCAACCTCGCGAGTTCCGCCTGCTCGAATATCTGATGCGCCACGCGGGGCAGGTCGTGACGCGCACCATGCTGCTTGAGAACGTCTGGGACTACCACTTCGACCCCCAGACCAATGTCATCGACGTGCACATCTCGCGGCTCAGGAGCAAGATCGAGAAGGGCTTCGACAAGCCGCTGCTCCATACCGTGCGCGGTGCCGGTTACATGATCCGGGCCGACTGATGCTGCGCCTGAGCGCCTTGATGAGAACCACGGCGGCGCGGCTCTCCGCGCTGTTCATTCTGCTGTTCACCGCCTGCGCCCTCGTGCTGGTGATCTATGTCTCGGCGCTGTCACAGCGCATGATCCAGGCGCAAACACAGGACGCGGTCCTCGAGGAGGTGTCCACGCTCACGCAGGTCTACGAAAGGCGGGGGCTCACGGGGCTCGTCCGGCTCATCGCCGTGCGGGCGCGACAGCCGGGAGCCAATCTCTATCTCATCACCGATCACAACGGCGTTATCCTGTCCGGCAACGTGGAGATGATCGAGCCCGGCGTGCTCGACATCGAGGGCTGGACGGAGCAACCCTTCTACTACAGCCGATACGGGGAGGCGAGCGAGGTCACGGATGTCCATCGCGCCGTGGCCCTTGTCGCGCGGCTGCCCAACCAGATGATCCTGCTTGTCGGCCGTGACCTGGGCGAGCCGGAGCAGTACCGCTCCATCGTCCGCCGGGCGCTCACCGCCGCGCTCGCCATGATGGGCCTGGGGGCTGCGCTCATCTGGTTCTTCGTCGGTCGCAAGGCGCTGAAGCGCATCGACAGCATCTCCGAGGCAAGCCGCCAGATCATGGGCGGAGACCTCACCCGCCGGCTGCCCGTTTCCGGGTCGGGTGACGAGTTCGACCGCCTGTCGGAAAACCTCAATGCCATGCTCGAACGCATCGCGGCCCTCAACGAGGGGCTTCGGCAGGTCTCCGACAACATCGCACACGACCTCAAGACGCCGCTGACGCGGCTGCGCAACCGCGCCGAGGCGGCCCTTGCCGAACAGGACGATCCTCAGGCCACGCGCGAGGCGCTTGAGCGGACCATCGCCGAATCCGACCAGCTCATCCGCACCTTCAATGCGATTCTGATGATCTCGCGTCTGGAGGCAGGGTATTCCGCCGAAGCGACGACGAAGGTCGATCTGGCGGCCATCATCGCGGACGTGGTGGAACTCTACGAACCGGTCGCGGAGGAGGCGGGCGTTGCCCTCAATGCGGATATTGCAGAAGGCGCCGAGATCAATGGCAACCGCGAGCTCATCGCGCAGGCGCTCTCCAACATCGTCGACAACGCGATCAAGTATTCCGCCGGCTCCAACGGGAAACCTGAAGTCACGGTGTCCCTCGCACGCAGTGGCGGCGCCGTCCGCCTCACCGTTACCGACAACGGTCCGGGCATTCCGGAGAGTGAGCGCCACCGCGCCACGGAGCGCTTCGTGCGGCTGGAGAAGAGCCGCAGCCAGCCGGGCTCTGGCCTGGGCCTCAGCCTCGCGCGGGCAGTCATGACCTTCCATCAGGGCGAACTCGTGCTTTCCGATGGCAAGGACGGGAAGGGTCTGGCTGTTGCCATGGTCTTTCCAGACGCTAAGAATGTCTGACACACGAGCGGCCTAGAACCCCGCGTTACAAGTCAGATCGGAATGCCCATGACGTCAGACGCCCAGCCCCTGGAACGTGAAGATGGCACCGCGTGGTTTGGCGTCCCGGTCAAACCCCTTCAACCGCTCGATCCCGCGCAGGCGGAAGAGGAGCTGAAGACCCTCGGCCGGTTCGCGGAAGAGAAGGGATGTGAGCGTCTCGCGGCCATGCTCGCCGCGGCAGGGCCGCTGAGGTCCTTTCTGGGTGCTGCCGCCGATCTCTCTCCTTACCTGCGCGACAGCATGCAGATCATGCCGGCAAGCCTGGAAGCGCTGTTCGACCATCCGTTCCGGGAACGGCTCGACGCGCTGAATGGCGAGATCGAGGCTGCCGCCATCGCGGAAGGCGCGACGGAAGCGAGCGTGATGAAGGCGCTGCGGCGGCTCAAGCGCGAGGCGCATTACCTGATCGCGCTCGGCAGCCTTGGGGGCGAGAGCGACGCCGAGACGACCGTCCGGCGGCTGAGCAGTCTCGCGGATGCCTGCGTGCGCGCGGCAGTCAAGTTTCTGCTGCTCGACGCCAACCGGCAGGGCAAGCTCAGGCTGCCCGATCCCACCGTGCCCGAGCCCGGCTCGGGGTGGATCGTCCTCGCCATGGGCAAGCTCGGCGCGCGCGAGCTCAACTATTCCTCCGACATCGACCTGATCGTGCTGATCGACCCGACGGCTCCCGCCGTTCCCGAGCCCTACGAGGCGGTGGAGACCTTCGTGCGGCTCACCCGTCGGCTGATCCGCATCCTGCAGGACCGAACCGAAGACGGCTATGTGTTCCGAACCGACCTCAGGCTCAGGCCCGATCCGGGCTCGACGCCGCTGGCCATTCCGGTGAATGCTGCGCTCCACTACTATGAAAGCCGCGGCCAGAACTGGGAGCGCGCGGCAATGATCAAGGCCCGCGCGGTGGCGGGCGACATTGCCGCGGGCGAAGCCTTCCTGCGCGAGCTGCAGCCTTACGTGTGGCGCAAGTATCTCGACTATGCGGCAATCGCCGACGTGCATTCCATCAAGCGGCAGATCCACGCCCACAAGGGCCACGGCGAGGTGGCCGTGCTCGGCCACAACGTGAAGCTCGGGCGCGGCGGCATCCGCGAGATCGAGTTCTTCGTCCAGACCCAGCAGCTCATCGCGGGCGGCCGCTTCCCGGAATTGCGGGAGCGCGAGACCGTGGCCAATTTGCACCGGCTTGGCTCGCGGGGCTGGATCACGCCGGAGGCCGAGAAGGATCTCGTCAGCAGCTACTGGTTCCTGCGGGAGGTGGAGAATGCCGTGCAGATGGTGGCGGACGAGCAGAAGCACACGCTGCCCGCCGACGGCGAGGGGCTCCGGCGCATCGCCTTCATGCTTCGCTTCCCCGACGAGGAAGCCTTCGCCGAGGCGTTCCGAAGTACGCTACGCACCGTCGAAAAGCATTATGCGGCCCTGTTCGAGGCGGCTCCGCAGCTTTCGCGCAAGCTCGGCAATCTGGTCTTCACAGGCGACGTGGACGATCCCGGCACGCTGGAAACACTCACGAACCTCGGCTTCCAGCGGCCCAGCGACATCTGCCGCGTGATCCGCGGCTGGCACTTCGGACGCTACAAGGCCACCCAGTCGGCGGAGGCGCGGGAGCGGCTGACGGAACTCACGCCGGCGCTGCTCGAAGCTTTCGGGCAGACGCAGCGGGCGGACGAGGCGCTGATGCGCTTCGACGAGTTCCTCGCGGGGCTTCCCGCCGGAATCCAGCTGTTCTCGCTGCTTCAGTCCAATCCCGGACTGCTGCAACTGCTCGTGATGATCATGGGGGCGGCTCCCCGACTGGCCGGCATAATCACGCGGCGTCCGCATGTCTTCGACGGCCTGCTCGACCCCGGGCTGCTGGCGGAGCTGCCTAGCCGGGAGTACCTGTCCGAGCGGCTCGACACGTTTCTCTCGGGCGCCACGGCACTAGAGGAAGTCCTCGACCGGCTGCGCATCTTTGCGGCCGAGCAGAAGTTCCTGATCGGCATCCGGCTGCTGGCCGGCAGCATCGACGGACAGCGCGCGGGTCGCGCTTTCTCGGATCTTGCGGACCTGACCATCCGGTCGGCGCTCGCCGCCGTGCAGCGGGAGTTCGAGCGCAATCACGGGGGCGTCGCTGGCGGGCGCGTGGCGATCCTCGGGATGGGCAAGTGGGGCAGCCGCGAACTTACCGCAGGGTCGGACATCGATCTCATCCTGCTCTACGACCACGATCCCGCGGCGGAGCAGTCGGACGGGCCGAAGCCGCTGCATCCGTCGCAATACTATGGTCGTCTCACGCAGCGGCTGATCGCGGCCGTCTCCGCGCCGACCGCGGAGGGCGTTCTTTACGAGCTCGACCTCAGGCTGCGGCCATCCGGCAACAAGGGACCGGTGGCGACGCATATCGAGGCCTTCCGCAAGTACCAGCACACGGAGGCGTGGACCTGGGAGCATATGGCGCTCACGCGAGCACGGGCGGTGGCTGGCGACGCGGACCTGTGCGAAAAGGTTGAACGGGAAGTGCGGGACATTCTCGCGGTGAACCGCCCGGAGCGGAAGATCAAGGACGACGCGCGCGAGATGCGGCAACTCATCGAGACGGAAAAGCCGCCGCACAATGCCTGGGATCTGAAGCTCGTGCCGGGCGGACTGATGGACCTCGAATTCATCGCGCAGGTGGGCACGCTCCTGGGCCGTGTCGTCGGCGAGAGGATGACAGGCACCTACGACATCCTCGCTCATCTGTCGCCCGACTTCGCCGATCCGCAGACGGTGGCGGAGCTCACCGAGGCGCACCGCCTCTACACGGAGATCGAGCAGGTGGCGCGCCTCTGCCTCACCGGGCCCGTCGACCCGGAGAACATCCCACCCGGCCTCGCCGACACGCTGCTCCGGCGGCTCGACCTGCCCAATCTCGAGGTGCTGGAGGCATACCTGGAAGACATGAGCGAGAAGGTCCGGGCGCACTTCGAGCGGTTGCTGGGATAGGGCTGCCGGGGCAGAAGGGGAGTGGTGCGCGAAGACTGACTGCTCTTTCGCGTCAGGCGTCCATCGGGATGCGGACGCGGACCACCGTACCCACACCCTCCTTCGAGCGGATGCGGAGCGAGCCGCCGTGCATGTCGGCGAGCGAGCGCGAGATGGCGAGGCCGAGGCCTGAGCCGGTGTGGCTCTTGGAGAACTGGTTCTCCACCTGCTCGAAGGGGCGGCCGAGCTTCTTCAGTGCCTCGCGCGGGATGCCGCAGCCGGTATCCTTGATGAGCAGGACCAGCGAACCGCTGACCGTGCGGGCGCGCAGGTTGACCTTGCCGCCCTGGCCGGTGAACTTCACCGCGTTTGACAGGAGGTTCAGCAGGATCTGCTTGAGCGCGCGGCGGTCGGCGTTGAGCGCGATAGAGTCCGGAATGTCGGTCGTGACCTCGATGTCCTTCTTGGAGGCCTGCAAGGAGACGACGCGCACGGCCTCCAGGATGAGCGGGCACAGGTCCACCGGCTCGCGGTGGATGGTGAACTGTCCGGCCTCAATCTTGGACATGTCGAGGATGTCGTTGATCACGCCGAGCAGGTAGGTGCCGCTGGCATAGATGTCGGAGACATATTCCTTGTAGCGCTCGTTGCCGAGCGGCCCGAAGATCTGCTGCTCCATGAGCTCGGAGAAGCCGATGATGGCGTTGAGCGGCGTGCGCAGCTCGTGCGACATGTTCGCCAGGAATTCGGACTTGGCGCGGTTCGCTGCCTCGGCGCGCTCCGTCTCCTTCATGTATTCGCGGTTGAGCTGAACCAGCTCGCGCGAGCGTTCCTGCTCGGCCTTGCGGGCCATGTAGAGGTCGTGGATGGTCGCCATCAGGCGGCGCTCGCTCTCGACGAGCTTGTCCTGCTGCTGCTTGATCTGGCTGATGTCCGTGCCCACAGCCACGGTGCCGCCGTCGCGGGTCTTGATCTCGGTGACTTGCAGCCAGCGGCCGTCGGCAAGTTGGCGCTCCAGGGTCACGGCGCCACTGGTATCGCTCATCGGCGTAAGGCGGCGCTCGGAGCGGACCGGGCTCATGCGCGCCTCGATCTCCTCGCGGCGCATGCCGGGTTCGATCTCGTCGGCGTTCAGGCCGCTATCCTGCAGGAACTTGGTGTTGCACATCACCAGGCGGTTGGACGAATCCCACAGCACGAAGGACTCGGTGATGTTCTCGATCGCGGTGCGCAGGCGCTGGTCCGCAGCTTCCGAGCGCTGGGCGAGCGAGCGCTGCTCCGACACGTCCACGGCGATGCCGATCAGGTGGATCTCGGACGCGTTCGGGTCCACCACCTGGGCGCGGGCGCGGATCCAGACCCACTGGCCCCAGGCATTGCGCATGCGGAAGATCTGGTCGATGTGGTCGACCTCGCGCGACATGATGCGGTTGGCCATCGCGAAGAGGTCGGTGTCCTCGGGGTGGACGATGCTCGCCACCTCGCCGAAGGAGAGCATGGAGTCGGTCGGCTCGTAGCCGAGGATCTCGAACATGGAGCGCGACCAGTACATGCGCCCGCGCGACAGGTCCCAGTCCCACAGGCCGCTCTTGCCGCGCAGCAGTGCCAGCTCGATGCGCTGGTGCGCCTCGACATACATGCGGTCGGCAGCTTCGGCGCGCGCGGCCTGGCTGAAATAGGCGTAGAGGATCGCCATCAGCACGCCCGCCATCAGCACGAAGAGCGTGACGTTGAGCGAGACCGCCCGGCGCCAGCCGAGGAAGATCGACTCCGTGGGGGCAAGCACGATCGCGGCGGCCTTGCGGCCCGGCACGATGTCGACGGCGGCAAGCCAGTCGACGTTGTTCATGGTGACGTTCAACACGCCCGCGCGGCTGCCGAACATCAGCAACGGCTGGGCGCCCGCGATCAGGTTCTCGAGCGGACGGTTGAGCATGAAATCGGAGCCGTCGCCAATCGCCGCGATGGCGACGAAATGCTCGTCGGTGAGAGCCACCACCCAGTTGCGCGGAATGCCGGCCTGCGCAGCCGTCTCGGTAAGCAGGTTGCGGGCCATCTCAGGATCGGGGGCGGTCTCGTTCGAGGCGAGCTGGATGGACTGGCTGAGCGTGGTCGCCATCAGGCTCAGCATCGAGCGCGTGTCCCGCTCGATGTCGTCGCGCCAGGCCATGAGCGACAGCGCGCGAACGGCGGCCATCACCAGCAGGAACAGCACGATCAGGATCGGAATGGCCTTGCGGAGATAGGGCTCGATGGCAAGCAGGCGCTCGTAGGCCGGGGCGGCAAGAAGCCTGGCATTGCCTGCCACCTTCGTCCGCCGGCTCAGCCGCCAGCGCCGCCATAGGCCACCCGCGGGCAAACCCCACGCGTCCGCCTTCGCCATCAAAAGGCTCCCTCGTTCCTTGTCCCCAGCCGCTTTAGCCCCAAAGGTTGAGAGCTCTGCGGAATGAATGATCCGTCACCCTCACGAATCACCCATAGGGAATCAGAGCCGATTCGCCTTGTCCAGTGGGGTCCAGCAGAAAGGGCACGCAACGACGCTGTGCGAGCGTTGCATGCCCTTGGTTAAGATACGGTTAAGGCCAGCCGGGCTGTTGAGAGGCCGGGCGAAGTCGTTGATCCGTCAGGCCAAAGTGCGTTCCACGATGTCCTTCACGTCGCGCGACAGCGAGGCTTCCGCGTTGATCCTCTCGAGCGCCTTGCGGGCCTCGAGCTGCCGGACCTCCTCCATCGAACGCCACGAGCGGAAGGCGGTGGCGAGACGGGCTGCAACCTGAGGGTTGTGCCTGTCAAGCGACAGGATGATGTCCGCCAGGAACTGGTAGCCGGCGCCGTCGGCCCGGTGGAACCCGGTCTGGTTGCCGGAGGAGAAGGCGCCCACCAGCGAGCGGACGCGGTTCGGGTTCATCAGCGAGAAGGCGGGATGGGCGGTCAGCGACTTAACCCGCTCCAGCGTCGCCGCGCCCGGGATGGTCGCCTGCACCACGAACCACTTGTCCATGACCAGGCC
Source organism: Chelativorans composti (assembly GCF_039541695.1). Lineage (NCBI taxonomy): Bacteria > Pseudomonadati > Pseudomonadota > Alphaproteobacteria > Hyphomicrobiales > Phyllobacteriaceae > Chelativorans > Chelativorans composti. The sequence goes on from NZ_BAABGS010000008.1 coordinate 73,330, forward strand.
GTTGTCGCGGTAGCGCGCATCGAAGGCGGCAAGCGCCTTCCGGGTCGCCTCGTGCTCCGGGAACTGGTGGGCTAGCACGGTTAGCGCAGCCGCGCGGTCGGTCATGTTGTTGGCGGTCTCGAATTGTAGCGCGGCCAGTTCAGGTGCTGCTTCCGCCGCTGCAAGATAATCCAGCAAGACATTGCGCAGACTCCGCTTTCCGGCACTGGCGGCATCCGGGCTGAAGGGCCCGCTATCGGCATGCTGGTCGTAGATCCTGCGGAAGGCGTCACGTCCCTTGCCGCCGATCTCCCGGCGCAGGGCGTCGCGGGCGGCGCGTACCGCGTCCGGGTCCACATCGTTGCCGATCTCGCGGGCGACATCCGCCTCGGACGGCAGGCTCAGGGCCAGCGCCCGGTAGGCGGGCTCCAGGCCGTCATTGCCGGCAATCTCGATCGCAGCCTCGACGAGTGCCGCATCGAAGTCGTGCGGCTTGCCCTCCTTCTCCCGCGCGGCGGCGGCGATCAGCGCCTCGACGAAGAGGCTGTTCAGCGCCTCCCAGCGATTGAAGAGATCGCTGTCGTGGCGGGCGAGGAACAGGCGGTCCTCTTTCGTGAGATCCTGGTTGAGGACGATCGGGGCGGAGAAGCCGCGGTTGAGCGACAGAACCGGGCGCGAGCCCACACCCCGGAAGCGAATCGTCTGGCTGGCGGCGGTGAGGTGGATCACGCCGTCGTTCACCTCCGCGCCCTCGACGGAGCCCATTTCCATTTCATCGCCGTTGGGGCCGAGCAGGCCGAAGGCAAGGGGGATGTGCATGGGCTTCTTCACCGCCTCGGAGGGTGTGGGCGGAACCGTCTGGCTGATGTTCACCTCGAAATCGCCGGTGGCCGGGTCATGGCTGGTCGTGACCGTCACGCGCGGCGTTCCCGCCTGGTGGTACCACAGCGCGAACTGGGTGAGGTCGCGGCCGGAAACCTCCGCGAAGCACGCCAGAAAGTCCTCGATAGTGACGGCCTGGCCGTCATGCCGCTCGAAATAGAGGTCCATACCGGCGCGGAACTTCTCCGGGCCCAGGATGGTGTGGATCATGCGCACAACCTCGGAGCCCTTCTCATAGACCGTCGAGGTGTAGAAGTTGTTGATCTCCTTGTAGCGGCGCGGGCGGACCGGATGGGCGAGCGGGCCCTGGTCCTCGGGGAACTGGAGGGAGCGCAGGTTGCGCACCTCGGCAATCCGCTTCACGGGACGGGAACGCTGGTCGGCCGAGAACTCATGGTCTCGGTAAACGGTCAGGCCCTCCTTCAGGCAGAGCTGGAACCAGTCGCGGCAAGTGATTCTGTTTCCAGTCCAATTGTGGAAGTACTCGTGAGCGATGACCGCCTCGATGCCGGCATAGTCCACGTCCGTCGCGGTCTCAGGGTCAGCCAGCACGTACTTGTCGTTGAAGATGTTCAGGCCCTTGTTCTCCATCGCGCCCATGTTGAAATCCGACACGGCGACGATGTTGAATACGTCCAGGTCATACTCGCGGCTGAAGCGTTCCTCGTCCCAGCGCATGGAGCGCTTGAGCGCGTCCATCGCGTAAGTGGCGAGCGGTTCCTTTCCGTGCTCCACATAGATCCCGAGGGCCACCTTGCGGCCGGAGGCCGTGGTGAAGGTATCATGGATCGAGCCGAGATCACCGCCCACCAGCGCGAAGAGATAGGACGGCTTCGGAAACGGATCGTGCCAGACGGCATAGTGCCAACCGTCTGCCAAGTCCCCGTGCTCGACCGGATTGCCGTTCGACAGCAGGACCGGGGCCTCAGCCTTGCGTGCCTCGATGCGCACTTGGAAAGTGCTGAGATTGTCCGGCCGGTCGAGGTAATAGGTGATGCGGCGGAAGCCTTCAGCTTCGCACTGGGTGCAGTAGTTGCCCTTCGACTGATAGAGTCCCATCAGCGCCTTATTGGTTACAGGCGAGACCTTCGTCACGATCTCAAGCTCAAAGAACTTCTCGGCGGGAACAGCGCGGATCTCGAGCCGGTCCGGGGTGGCCGTGTAGCCTTCCCCGGCGAGCGGCGCGCCGTTCAGGCCGAGGCTTTCGAGCACCAACCCGTCGCCATCGAGCACGAGCGGCGCGTTGGCAGCCACGCCATCCCGGCGTTCGACCGTGAGCTTCGCGGTGACGAGCGTCGCGTGCGGATCGAGCCGGAACAGGAGGTCGGTGTGCGTTATGCGGTAATCGCTCGGCCTGTAATCCTCCAGACGAAACACCTGTCCGGTATCCGTGCGCATCTCTACTCTCCTGTTCGACTGCGGGACGTGAAAGGTTGAAGTGCGAGGACTTTACACACTGGTGAAGGTGAACAACACTAACCCCTGCATTTGATAGTCGCTTCATCAGTTGCAAGGAACCTTGCCGTGACAGTTATTACACGGAAATTCGGCGTGGGTGCGTCGGTCCTGCGCAGGGAGGACGATTCCTTCATCCGCGGGCGCGGGCGGTACACGGACGACATCGTCCCCGAAGGCGTGCTGCACGGCTATGTGCTGCGCTCGCCTGTCGCCAAGGGGCGGTTCACCATCGGTTCGCTCGAGGCCGCGCACGAGGCGCCCGGCGTGCACCTGATCCTGACGGGCGAAGATGTGGCCCATCTCAAGGATCTGCAGGTCGACGGCAGAATGCCGAAGGGACCGGACGGGAAGCGTCCGCCTTCGCGCGACATTCCAATCCTTTGCCGCGACCGCGTGCAATACGTGGGCGATGCGGTGGCCTTCATCGTGGCCGACAGCCGGCTCGCCGCACAGGATGCGGCCGAGCTCATCGAGGTCGATTACGAGGCGGAGGAGCCCGCCGTGCGGACGGCGACGGCGCTCGATCCCGAAACGCCGCTCGTGTGGCCGGAACTCGGCAGCAACCTGGCCTTCCTCCATCACATCGGCGACAAGGCGCGCACCGACGAGGCGTTTGCCAAGGCTGATCACCGTGTGAAGATCAGCTTCTACAACAATCGGCTCGTGGCGAATTACATGGAGCCGCGGGCGGCGATCGGCGAGTGGCGCGCTGATGAGGACCGCTTCGTGCTCACTGTCGGCTCGCAGGGTGTCCATTCGTTCCAGAGCAGGCTCGCAGACGTGTTCGGGATTCCGAAGGAAAAGCTCAGGGTCATCACCCCGGACGTTGGCGGCGGCTTCGGCACGAAGGGCTTCGTGTTCCGCGAATACGCGCTGGTGCTGGAGGCCGCGAAGCGGCTCGGCCGACCGGTCAAGTGGGCGAGCGACCGCAACGAGCATTTCCTCACCGACAGCCAGGGGCGCGACAACTGGGTGACGGCCGAGATGGCCCTCGACAGCACGGGCCGGTTCCTCGGCCTCAGGGTTGAGCTTCTCTCCAACCTCGGCGCCTATGTGCACGAGTTCGGCCCCTTCATCGCCACCGGCGGCGTGACGATGACGACCGGTGTCTACGACCTGCAGGCGATCGACGTGACCGTGAAGGGCGTCTACACGAACACCTGCCCGGTCGATGCCTATCGCGGGGCAGGGCGGCCGGAGGCCGCGTTCCTTATCGAGAAACTGGTCGAGGAATGTGCCCGTCAGCTCGGCATGCCCCGCGAGGAGATCCGGCGGCGCAATTTCATCAAGCCGGAACAGTTCCCGTACCGCACGCCGGGCGGCCGCACCTACGAGCTCTGCGAGTTCGACGGCCACATGACGCGGGCGATGGAGCTCGCGGGATGGCACACGTTCGAGGAGCGGCTGGAAGAGTCGCGCAAGCGGGGCAAGCTGCGCGGGATCGGCATGTCCACCTATATCGAGGCCTGCGCCTTCCCCGGTTCGGAGCCCGCACACCTGAAGCTCGAACAGGACGGTTCAGTCACGCTCTTCATAGGCACGCAATCGAACGGGCAGGGTCATGCCACGGCCTATGCCCAGATCGTCGCTGAGAAGCTCAACATCGACGTGTCGAAGGTGAACGTCCGACAGGGCGACACGGACGAGCTCGACTCGGGTGGCGGCACGGGCGGCTCGCGCTCCATCCCGCTTGGCGGCGTCTCGTCGGCGCTGGCGGGCGAGGATCTGGCGAAAAAGATCAGGAACCTCGCGGCGGATGAACTTGAAGCCTCGGCTGCCGACATCGAGCTCGTCGAAGGCGTGGCGCGCATCGTCGGCACCGATCGGTCGGTGAGCTTCGCGGAGATCGCGCGCAAGGCGAAAAGTCCCGAAGATATCAAGGGTTTCGGAGAATTCGTTCAGCCGGAACCGACCTATCCCAACGGCACGCACATCTGCGAGGTGGAAATCGACCCGGACACCGGCGCCACGAAGGTGGTCGCCTACACGATCGTCGACGATTTCGGTGTCACGGTCAACCCGATCCTGCTCGAGGGGCAGATCCACGGGGGCGTGGTTCAAGGCGTCGGTCAGGCGCTGCTGGAGGATACCGTCTATTCGGACGACGGGCAGCTCGTCACGGCCACTTTCCAGGACTACTCCATGCCGCGCGCGGACCTGATGCCGATGATCCGCTTCGAAACCCGCAACGTTCCCTCGACCTACAATGCCCTCGGCATGAAGGGCGCGGGCGAGGCGGGCACGGTCGGCGCGACGCCGGCGGCGCTCAACGCCGTGGTCGACGCGCTCTCGCGGGCATACGGCATCTCCCATGTCGAAATGCCGGCTACTCCGCGGCGGATCTGGGAGGCGATCCAGGCGGCGAGGAAGGCTGCTGGAAGGCAGTAGCCGACTCTGCGGCAATCGGTTAGGTATTATCAGGGATCAAGATCGCATGTCCGGCGGCAACGCAGCCGCCGGCTTTCATTCTTGAGTGGGCTTCATCTTCATGGCTGCCGGTGACCGCCGGCGGTCGTCTGGCAAGAAATCGAAACATGAATCAGTCGGCGCGGGGTGCGAGTGTTGAGCGGAAGCCGCTCGTCGGCATTGCCCTGAAGGTTCTTTCCGTCGCGTCCTTCATGCTGATGAACTCATTCATCAAGGCCGCGGGACAGGTGCCCGCCGGCCAGATCGTGTTCTACCGTTCGTTCTTCGCGCTGGTTCCCGTCTTCGCCCTGCTTGCGTGGCAGCGAGAGCTGGGGCTTTCCTCCTTCTACACGAAAAGGCCGCTCAGCCATTTCTGGCGCGGTTTCGTCGGCGTCTGCTCCATGTCGCTGGGGTTCTTCGCGCTCACCCGGCTGCCGCTGCCGGATGCGGTCACGCTCGGTTACGCGCAGCCGCTGATCGTGGTTGTGCTGTCAGCCGTCGTCCTCGGGGAGACCGTGCGCATCTACCGCTGGAGCGCTGTGGTGGTTGGCTTCATCGGCGTGGTGATCATCGCCTGGCCGAACCTCTCGCTGATCCGCGGGCACGGACTGGCAGCCGACCAGGTGCTCGGTGTGCTGGCGGCAATCGCCAGCGCGGGCTCGTCGGCGGTGGCCATGATGCTGGTGCGGCGGCTCGTCTCCACCGAGAAGACCAGCACCATCGTCATCTGGTTCTTCATCAACGCATCGATCCTCTCGCTGATGACGATGCCGTTCGGCTGGGTCGATCTTTCCGTCACCCAGCTTTCCTGGCTCATCCTCGCGGGCTTCTGGGGAGGGGTGGGGCAGATGTTGATGACCCACAGCTACCGCTTTGCGGAACTCTCGACCATCGCACCGTTCGAGTACACCTCGATCATCATGGCGATCGTCATCGGCTATTTCGTCTTCGGTGACATACCGACCGTCTACATGCTGACGGGTGGCGCGATCGTTGTCGGAGCGGGGCTGTTCATCATCTGGCGCGAACAGAAGGTCGGAGCGCAGATCGCGCCCGCCCGCAAGGTGGAGCGGCAGGGCGGCGTTTGAGCCGCCGGCGATCGCGGACAAAGTCCTTGAGCGTCCACGAGACCGCCCACGAGAAGCGGGAGGGTCAGGCGCTCAGTTCCTCCAGCTTGATCTGGATCTCCATAAAGTCATGCCAGGCCAGCTTCTTGTGCTGCGGATTGCGCAGGAGATAGGCCGGATGGAGGGTTGGCATGGTCGGGATCTGCTCGCCGCCCGGCGTCAGGTGCGCCGACCAGGTGCCGCGCAGGCGCATGATGCCGGTGGTGGTCTTGAGCAGCAGCTTGGTTGATGGATTGCCGAGGGTGACGAGCACCTTCGGGCGCACAAGCTCGATGTGCCGCTCGATGAACGGGCGGCAGATCTCCGTTTCCATCGGCGATGGGTCGCGGTTGCCCGGTGGCCGCCACGGAATGACGTTGGTGATGTAGGCGTTCGTCCGGTCGCGCCCGATGGCCGCCAGCATGCGGTCCAGGAGCTTTCCGGAGCGGCCGACGAACGGCTTGCCCTCGAGGTCCTCCTCGCGGCCGGGTGCCTCGCCCACCAGCATCAGGTCGGAATTCGGATTGCCGTCGGCAAAGACGAGGTTCTTCGCCGTGAACTTGAGATTGCAGCCATCGAAGCCCGCCAGGATCTCGTGCAGTTCCTCGATGGTCCTCGCCTCACGCGCCATCTCGCGGGCACGGGCGGCCTGGGTGTCGTCAGGAACGGCAACACCCCTGGATGAGATCTGCGCCACCGGCGCCGCCGGAGCCGGAATGGACGATGCTGCTGCCGGCCGCGGCGCCTGATCAGGTCGTTGCTGCGCCTGCCCCCGTGCGGAACCTCTTCCGGACGACTGCGGCGAGAGGCGGTTCTGGGGTATTTCCTCCAGGGCCGCATCCACGCCCGCATCGGCGTAGAACGCAAGCAGGTCACGCAGGGATGCAGGGTCAAACGGCGTCGAGGACATCATGGGGTCTAATGTTCACGTTGGGGATGGCAAGGCAAGTGCCGCAGGGCGATACCGCACCAAAAAATGGCTCATACGGGACAGGATGGCCATTCCTCCGGGGCGCCGTTCGGCCCCAGCGTGCGGGGGAATGAACCCTTCCGCACAGAATGACCGGTGAATCCGGGGAGCCCTGCGACAATCCAAAGGGCAAATAATGTTTTATCGCGTGACGTGATGCGCTATAGGCCCATCAGCACTAGCCACAGGCACGTGAGCGCGACGGTTTTGGAGGGATGAATGACTGAGCGTGAAAGCATGGAATTCGATGTCGTGATCGTCGGGGCGGGTCCCGCAGGCCTCGCCGCGTCGATCAGGCTGAAACAGCTTAATCCCGAGCTTTCCGTCGTCGTTCTCGAAAAGGGCGCCGAGGTCGGCGTTCACATTCTCTCCGGCGCCGTGGTGGACCCGATCGGTATCGATCGGCTGTTGCCGGGCTGGCGCGAGGAGGATGACCATCCGTTCAAGACCCCGGTCAAGGAAGACCACTTCCTGGTGCTCGGACCGGCCGGGTCCTTGCGGATGCCGAACTTCCTGATGCCGCCTCTCATGAACAACCACGGCAACTACATCGTTTCCCTCGGAAGCGTGTGCAAGTGGCTGGCGCAGAAAGCCGAAGCGCTGGGCGTCGAGATCTATCCGGGCTTTGCCGCCGCCGACCTCATCATCGACGAGAACAATGCCGTCACCGGCGTGATCACCGGTGACATGGGCGTGGAGAAGGACGGCACGCCCGGCCCGAACTACCAGCCGGGCATGGCGCTGCTCGGCAAGTATGTGCTGATCGGCGAGGGCGCCCGCGGTTCGCTCGCCAAGAAGCTCATCAATCACTACAAGCTTTCGGAGGGGCGCGAGCCGCAGAAGTTCGGCATCGGCATCAAGGAGCTGTGGGAGATCAAGCCCGAGAACCACAAGCGCGGCCTTGTGCAGCACTCCTTCGGCTGGCCGCTCGACGGCTCGACGGGCGGCGGTTCGTTCCTCTACCACTTCGACGAGAACCTCGTCGCCGTCGGCTTCGTGGTGCACCTCAACTACAAGAATCCGTATCTGTCGCCGTTCGAGGAATTCCAGCGCTTCAAGACGCATCCGGCCATCCGCGGCACGTTCGAGGGCGGCAAGCGCATCGCCTACGGCGCCCGCGCCATCACCGAAGGCGGCTGGCAGTCGGTGCCGAAGACGGTGTTCCCGGGCGGCGTGCTGATGGGCTGCTCAGCCGGCCTCGTCAATGTGCCGCGCATCAAGGGCTCGCACAACGCGGTGCTGTCCGGCATCCTCGCCGCCGAGAAGGTGGCCGAGGCGCTCGCCGCCGGCCGCGCCCATGACGAGCTCACGGCTTACGAGGAAGAGTGGTGCACGTCGGAAATCGGCAAGGACCTGAAGCCGGTCCGCAACGTCAAGCCCTTGTGGTCGAAGTTCGGCACCTGGCTCGGTATCGGGCTCGGCGGTCTCGACATGTGGATGAACACGCTGTTCGGCTTCTCGCCGTTCGGAACGCTGAAGCACGGCAAGACGGACGCCGCATCTCTGGAACCCGCCTCGAAGTACAAGCCGATCGATTACCCGAAGCCGGACGGCGTGCTCACCTTTGATCGCCTGTCGTCGGTGTTCCTGTCCAACACGAACCACGAGGAGAACCAGCCGGTTCACCTCAAGGTTGCGGACCTGGACTTGCAGAAGCGCTCGGAGCTGGAGGTGTTCGCAGGACCCTCGACCCGCTACTGCCCGGCGGGCGTGTATGAGTGGACCGACGCCGACGGCAACCCGGTTGCCGGCGCGCCGGAAGAGATCCGCAAGCGCGCGGACGTCCGCTTCGTCATCAACGCGCAGAACTGCGTCCACTGCAAGACCTGCGACATCAAGGATCCGAACCAGAACATCAACTGGGTGCCGCCGCAGGGCGGCGAGGGCCCCGTCTACATCAACATGTGATGCGGGAACGCATCCCTTGATTCACAAAGGCCGGGGCTGTCCCCGGCCTTTTCCGTCAGTGCATCCGGTACGGTCGCAGCCGTCGATCCGGGTCGGACATGAACGATGCCCGACGAACAAATCAGGTCGTTTTCCAGTCGCTGCGGGATGCGGTGCCGACCGGGCCGGTCCTTCTGATTGTCCAGTTCCAGTTGTTGCGGCGGACGTGCACCGCAGGCTGGGGCTCGGTCGGCAGGATGCCGAATTCGAACAGCAGGGGCAGATGGTCGGACCCCACTGACTCCAGGCGTGTGACGGATACGGGCACGACCCGGCCCTTCACGAAGATGTTGTCGATCGGAAGGCCCGCATAGCGGCGGACCACGTCGGGCGCACTGCGGATGAACCAGGTCGGACCGATGTTACCGAGCGGCTTGAGATCGCCGGCCGCAGCCAGCATGCGGACCGTGTGGCTCCACCAGACAGCGTTGAGATCGCCCGCCAGGATGGCGGAGAAGGGCAGCTTCTCCTGGATGATCGGCGCCAGGATCTTGCGCACATGCCAGTGCTGCGCGTGTGGCCAGGGCCAGCCGAGATGGATGGCCCCGATGTCGACCGCCGCTCCGCCGAAGTTGACCGTCGCGATGGCGAGCGAGCCGCGGCTGTAGCATTCGGCGCGAGAAGGGTGCAGGAACGGGCGCCGCGAGAGAATGGCTACACCGCCCACATGGCTCGAGCCCTCGCAGATGACGCGATAGGGATAGGCGTGCTCGATGAGCTTCAGTTCCTCGCGCCAGGCGTCTGAAACCTCGTCAAGGGTGATCACGTCCGGCTGAACGCGGCCAATCAGCGACAGCACCTGCTTCGGCGTGCGGTTGTCATAGCGCAGGTTAAGCTGCAGCAGACGGTAGCGCGCGGGGCCGGCGTCCATGGCCGTGGCCGCCGCGTTGGCAACGCTGATGCCCGACGGGTTGGCGAGCGTGCTGGCAATGGCCGCTACCGACAGGATGGCGAGCGCAAGCGCGATGCTGCGCAGGGTCCGCTCAAAAGAGGTCGGAATGGCCAGCAGGGCGATCAGAACCGCCAGATGCAGCCGAAAATGCGCGAGGCTGTCCAGGGCCGGATGCACAGCCCCCCAGTATCCAAGCACGAGCGGGATCGTGAGGATCACTGCAATCAGAGCTGCCCTGGGCGCCCAGTGTCGAAGCTTTGTCATTGGAATGTTGTATATGGAACCCCGATGCCGAACCAAGCTGGCGCATCGCCACACGCGAAAAAATGACGCTGCCGACCGAATGATCAAATCATATGATGTGGAAAAATGTCTTTGGAAAAGGCGCAAGTTCAGCGTCTATATTGAAAACTGATAGTAGACTCTAACAATTCTTAAGAAGCACTTCCGTTGACGCATGAATATCGGAGCTCAGGGGGGGGCGTTCCCTGCTTCCTGTAGGGGCGATTTTTCTGCAACGGCGTATGACGTCATTGTCTCACGCTGTGTCCTTTGCCTAAGGCTGAGCCTGAGCCGTCAGACATGCCATCGGTCGCGGACGTGAAGGGCGACGAGGCCCTTCTCATCTGCGACCAAATGCGCTGCAGAATGATGCACCCTTACTGGAAAGCGGTTTCGGCGAAGCTGCGCAGCTTGCGGGAGTGCAGACGCTCCACCGGCATCGCCGCCAGCTTCTCCACGGCACGGATGCCGATCTTCAGATGCTGGGCAACCTGGCGCTTGTAGAAATCGGTCGCCATGCCGGGCAGCTTAAGCTCGCCGTGCAGCGGTTTGTCGGAGACACACAGCAGCGTTCCATAGGGCACGCGGAAGCGGAAGCCGTTGGCGGCGATGGTGGCCGATTCCATGTCCAGGGCAATGGAGCAGGACTGCGAAAGCCTCTGCACCGGCCCGCGCTGGTCGCGCAGCTCCCAGTTGCGGTTATCGATCGTCGCCACGGTGCCGGTGCGCATGATGCGCTTCAGCTCGTAGCCCGACAGGCCGGTGATCTCCGCCACGGCCTCCTGCAGCGCGACCTGGATCTCGGCAAGCGCAGGAAGCGGCACCCAGATGGGCAGGTCGTCGTCGAGCACATGGTCCTGGCGCAGGTAGGCGTGGGCCAGCACGTAGTCACCCAGGTTCTGCGAGTGGCGCAGGCCCGCGCAGTGGCCGAGCATCAACCAGGCATGGGGACGTAACACGGCAATGTGATCCGTGATGGTCTTGGCATTGGAGGGGCCGACGCCGATGTTCACCATGGTGATGCCGGAATGATCGGACCTCTTCAGGTGATAGGCAGGCATCTGCGGAAGCCGCTGAAGGGGCGTGCCCTCCGGAGAGGTCTGGCCGGCGCGGGTGATCGCGTTGCCGGGCTCCACGAAGCTTTCGTATCCGCCGCCGCCGGAGGCCATGAGCTCCCGCGCATAGGCGACGAATTCGTCGATGTAGAACTGGTAGTTGGTGAACAGCACGAAGTTCTGGAAATGCTCCGGCTTGGTGGCCGTGTAGTGCGTCAGCCGGTGAAGCGAGTAGTCGATGCGCGGCGCGGTGAACGGGGCGAGCGGCATCGGTTCGCCCGGCGCGGGCTCGTAGGTGCCGTTGACGATGTCGTCGTCCATGGTCGCCAGATCCGGCACATCGAACAGATCGCGCAACGGACGGCTCAGCTGCTGCACGGCGCCTTCGATGTAGGTGTTCTCGATGAAGGCGAAGTGCAGCGGAATGGGCATTTTCGATTCCGCAACCGTGATGGCCACCCCATGGTTGCGGATCAGCAGGTCCAGCTGCGTGATCAGATAGTTCTCGAAAAGGTCCGGCCGCGTGATCGTCGTCGCGTAGGTGCCGGGCGCGGCAACATGGCCATAGGCAAGACGGGAATCGACGTGCGCGAAGGACGAGGTGGAAAGGCTCACCTCCGGGTAGAAGGCGCGGTAGCGCCTGTCCACCTCTCCGGTGTTGAGCACGTGCTGGAATGCCTCCCGGAGAAAGGCCGTGTTGCGTTCATAGATGGTCCGCAGCGCAGCCACCGCTTCCTCGCCGGTCGTGTAGTCGCGAGGTTCCACGGGATCCGGGCTGGCCACGATTTCAATCGGCTGAGGGTAGATTCGCTTGTCCATGCCTCATTATATGGAGAAGAACGATTTCTTTCGAGGCGTTTGTTTCCCGGAAGAGAGGCGTTTGTTTCCCGGAAGACATGAGCGAAGGAGGCCGTCTCCAGCGAGGGCTGGCCCGCCATTTGGAGGTCATCCACATGAGCAGGTTCAAACGAACCGATCCCGGCTCGTTCCGGAAGCGTTCAGTCTCCCACGCAGGACCGCGAGGATGCCGTATCGCAAGGAACAGCCGAAGTTGGCGTCGGATCAATCTCTGCGGCGCGGATTGCTGCATAGATGCCCAGCAAGGCGGTAAAGACGCAGATCATTGAAAAGCGGCGAGCGAGCATGGCTCATTCCCCTTGATTGTCGATTGAGAAGCACCCTTCTGACACTGACACTCAACAGGAACCGAGACAGTCGCGTTTATGGACCAAACCGTGACATAGCTAAGGCACAGATTTTAGTCCAGTAAGGCGCTGGCAAGTTTCGGCCAATCGTCCTACGAAATGCGGGATTAACGAGGAGCAACAGAATGACGGTTCAAAACGCCCCGATTCAACTCCACTACTGGCCGACCCCCAATGGCTACAAGATCACGATCTTCCTGGAGGAGGCCAATGTTCCTTACGAGGTTCATTATGTGAACATCGGCAAGGGCGACCAGTTCAAGCCCGAGTTCCTCAAGATTTCGCCGAACAACCGCATGCCGGCCATCGTCGATCCGGAGGGCCCTGGCGGAGAGCCGATATCCGTCTTCGAGTCCGGCGCGATTCTCCAGTACCTCGGACGCAAGTTCGGCAAGTTCTATCCGCAGGAGGAACGGGCCAGGGTGGAGGTTGAGCAGTGGCTGTACTGGCAGGTCGGCGGTCTCGGGCCGATGGCAGGCCAGGCCCACCACTTCCGCCTGTACGCAAAGGAAAAGATTCCGTATGCGATCGAGCGCTACACCAATGAATGCAATCGCCTCTATGGCGTCATGAACAAGCGCCTGGCGGACCGGGAGTTCCTCGCGGGCGAATACTCGATCGCCGACATGGCCTGCGTCGGCTGGATCCGCTCGCACGAGGGGCAGGGGCAGGACCTCAACGACTTCCCGCACCTCAAACGCTGGTACGAGACGCTGATGGCGCGTCCGGCCGTCCAGCGGGGCATTGCCGTCGGGCAGGAGATGCGCAAGCCGATGACCGACGACGAAAAGAAGATCCTGTTCAACCAGAAAGCACAGTGACGGGAGATGCGGACGGCGTCCCGCGCACCGCCGGACGCTGGCTCCGTCCTGTCCACAGGGCTTCGGTTCCGGCCGAAGCCCTTTGTCTTTGCGGTCCCGGTTAGCAGTCCCGCCTGATTCCATGGTTAGCGGGGGGTGAATGCAAAGGTTAACGATGCGAGGCCCGACTTTGCCGCAAGGCGGCTTTGGTCCGCGCATCTCATGATTAACGCCCACGGGCAATTTACGGAAAGTTGGGAGTTCCTTTTCCCCTTGTTAATCAAGGGATTTAACCTGCCTTTCAAGGCTCCGGCGCCATTCTTCACCCATGAACGCTGAACTGTCCCACAGAAGGACGGGCGGTTCTCAGGAAGGACAGGGACGAAGACAATGAACCACGCCAGCAACAAGGTTTTCGAGACTGCCGGTGCCCATAATGCCAGCGCCGAAGCGCTGTTCCGGCTGGGACTGATGTATGCCGAGGGCCGGGACTGCGAACAGGACCTGGTGGAGGCCCACAAGTGGCTGAACATCGCCGCGATCAGGGGCTCTGTCCAGGCAGCACGGGTTCGTGCAGAACTTGTCTCCCGCATGTCCAAGCTGGAACTGGCGCGGGCGCTGCGCGAGGCACGCACCTGGATGACGATGCACTGACCGTTCCGGCGGTCGATCCGCCAGACATCTCGCTTCACGAAAGAATTCCGGGCTCCCGGGAAACCTGTTCCCTCGTTTCCCGGGGCTGCTCACAAAAGGCGGGCGAAACCGCCTGTCACACCGACCTCCACGCTCTGGGCGGGTGAGCGCTTCCGGCTCCCCGCCCTTTCTCTTCCGTGGCGGCGGAACAGCCCTAACCATCCTCGAACTGGATCAGCACCGTGCCATCTGAGACCTGGACTCCCTCGGCGACGACATGGGCGATCACGCCGTCGCGCGGCGCGATGATCGCGTGTTCCATCTTCATGGCCTCCAGAACGAGCAGGGGCTGGCCCTCCTGCACCTTCTCCCTCTGGGCGACACGGACTAGCTTCACGAGGCCCGGCATGGGCGCACGGATCTGGCTGCCGCTGGCTCCTCCCTTATCCTCGACGCTGAAATCGCGCGTCGAGAAGGTGAAGCTCTCCGCGCGGTCGAAGACCGTCACATGGTTGAGCCAGCGCGCGGCCGGAGGAACCTCGGACGCACCGAAGGTGAAAATCGCCGTGCCTCCCGCGTCGTCAGGCGTCTCGACCCGAACCTCGAAGCGTCCGCCCGCGATGCCACGGATCCAGTATCGCACCGGGCTGTCGCGGTGATAGAGAACGCCCCGGTGCTCGACCGGGTGGAAATGACCGTATGACGTGAGCGCGTCGAACGGATCCTGTGCGTCCGGGGTATGGGAGATGCCGCTCAGGGCAAGGGCCGCCTGGGCGATCACGTGGGGCGAGGGGGAGGGGACGGTGGTGAGCTTCCCCTGGTTGCGGGCGATCAGCCCGGTATCAACCTCGCCGGCCGCAAACTCGTCGTTGGCGACCAGCCGGTGGAGGAAAGTCGTATTCGTGGTGCAACCCGCAATCCGAGTCTGCTCAAGGGCTTCCTTGAGCCCCCGGATTGCGGTTTTCCGGTCCCCCGCGTGAACGATCACCTTCGCGATCATCGGGTCATAGTAGGGACTGACGGTGTCGCCCTCGCGGACGCCCGCGTCGATCCTGAGCTTCACTCCCTCGATGCTTTCCGGAAAGCGGACGTGATGAAGCGTGCCCGTGGCGGGGAGGAAGTCGCGCTCCGGGTCTTCCGCGTAGATGCGGGCCTCGATCGCGTGTCCGCGAAGGTTGATCTCCGACTGTGAGAGCGGCAGAGCCTCGCCCGCCGCGATGCGGATCTGCCATTCCACCAGGTCGATGCCGGTGATCATTTCGGTCACCGGATGCTCGACCTGAAGCCGCGTGTTCATTTCCATGAACCAGAAGGCGTCGGGCCGCAGGCCGCGGCTGGCGTCGGCGATGAACTCGACGGTTCCCGCTCCATAATAGCCAACTGCCCGAGCCGCGCGCACGGCGGCTTCCGTAATGGCGGCGCGCATCGCCTTGCCGATGCCGGGGGCAGGGGCCTCCTCGATCACCTTCTGGTGGCGGCGCTGGCAGGAGCAGTCGCGCTCGAACAGATGCACAATGTTGCCGTGCCTGTCGCCGAAAACCTGTACTTCGATGTGGCGCGGCTTTTCGATGAGCTTTTCGACCAGAACCCGGCCATCGCCGAAGGCTGCCTGCGCCTCGCGCTTGGCCGCCATGAGCGCGGCTGCGAAGTCCTCGGGCCGGTCGACCCTCCGCATGCCGCGCCCGCCGCCGCCAGCGCGCGCCTTGATGAGAACCGGATAGCCGATCTTCTGCGCAGCACCTGCCAGGACGACAAGCTCCTGGGCGTCGCCATGATAGCCCGGCACGACGGGTACACCCGAACGTTCCATCAGGCGCTTCGCAGTGTCCTTGAGTCCCATGGCGCGGATGGAAGAGGGAGAGGGGCCGACGAAGACGAGGCCCGCGGCCTCGACGGCCTCGGCAAACTCGGGGTTTTCGGACAGGAAACCATAACCGGGATGAATCGCCTCCGCCCCCGTGCTCAGGGCTGCGGCAATGATGCGGTCACCCGCAAGATAGTTTTCCGCTGCGCTCAGGCCACCGAGGGCGACGGACTCATCAGCCATTTCCACGTGGAGGGCATGACGGTCGGCATCCGAATGGACCGCGACCGTCGCTATTCCCATCCGGCGCGCCGCCCGAATGATCCTGACAGCGATCTCGCCACGGTTCGCAACCAGAATTTTGCGGAACATCTGCTTCTCCCGGTCCTGTTGGCGGGTCCCCTTTCCCGACTGACGTTTATAACCGGTATCCCGGGCAGCCGCTACTCGCGAGCCGCCGGTCCCCCCTGGCAGCTTTCCCTCAAGCGTTACGGTAAACGCTCCTTTCCGCTACTTATTGCAGGCAGTTGCCCCGCTTAAGCTCAGCCTAGTTGTTCGTCTGCACCCCGGCACGTGGGTGCCCTTGTTTCCCGGTTTTCGTTGGTCCGAGTCCACTGCCTGTTCGGCAGTTAGCAGCCTTGCCGAAGAAGAGGACTGTCCATGGAAACTCCCTGCGTGGCTCGCACATGCCCGGCAGAATCCAAATCGCCCTTCGCTCGCAGAGCGAGGGCAGCCGAGAACAGAGCCTGTTCCCACAAACGGAGCATGCCGCGGCAGTTACTGCCAGCGCATGTTTCTTACGCGCTGGCGTTCCGCACGTGCGGGCCAAGGGCAATTCGCGCGACGAACGCACGCCAGGCCGCTTCCGGTTCGGTCGTCCAGATCTGACAGCCGATTGAGGTAATCACATGACCCCCAGAGATCATGCAATTTTCATAATGGACATTGGAATTCTGGATATTGTGCGCAAGCGTCTGCTGTTTGCTTCCACCGCCATGGCTGCCGTCATGCTGGTTGCAACGGGTTACACGGCTGATCTGGATGAAAAGATCATCGAGAAGGGAAGTGTCGAGCTTGACCACAATTGCTCGGATGACAGGTGCGAGCCACCCCGGATGCGGGGCAAGATGTACGACAACAGCGCCGTTGGCCGACTTCCCATTACGCCCAACCTCGAACAAGAGACGCCGGAAGACTATTTGGCGGTACCCTTCCGCATCAGCGTCGATGGCCAGCTGGTGGACGAGTCGGGCAACATCGTCGGAGGAAGCACCTTCGGCTCCAACCCCGACGATCCGCACGTCTTCAAACAGCGGAAAACCGACGTCGATCTCGCCGCGGTCGATATCCAGCTCAAGTTCGACGGGCTGGACCAGAAGCCTCTTCTGAACGTGTCGACGGTTCCTATCCGCCGGGCCTATGCGGCGGGTGAAACCGTCAGCTTCCTGGCAACGTCCAACTACTCGGCCTTCATTTCGCGCGCCGAAATCCGGGTTTACCGCGAAGGGAACATGGAGGATTGCATCGCCATCCTTCCGGTCGGGATCACCGGCGTGGCGGACTGGACGATGCCTGACGGCCCCGAAAAAGAATTCACCTATGTCTTGCGCGTCTATGATGACGCCGGCCGGTTCGACGAAACAATCCCGCTTTCCCTGGTGCGGTCCGAAAGCCACGCGGCTTCCGATTCCTCCAACGCGGTGGCACCGGGCATGGCCGAGGATCGGACCGCATTCCGGAACATTCCGGTGCATGGCGGGGCCGTGACCGTGTATGGCAAGAACGTTCCGGAAGGCTACAGCGTCACGATCTTCAACGAACCCGTGCCCGTTGATGCGAACGGTTCCTTCGTCGCGCAGCGCATCCTGCCGCCGGGGGATCATGTGGTCGATATCGGCATTGACGGCCCGATGAAGGGAGGCGGGCTCTACTTCAGCCGCGATGTCAACATTCCCACCAACGAGTGGTTCTATGTCGCCCTGGTCGAGGCAACGATCGGAAAGCAGACCGGCGATCCCGGCATCGAGGATGTGCGTGAAGGGGAGTTCGACAAGATCTACAAGAAGGGCAGGATCGCCTTCTATCTGAAAGGCAAGGTCAAGGGCGAGTACCTGCTGACCGCCGCCGCCGACACGGGCGAGGATGACCTCAAGAACCTCTTCAGGAATCTCGACGCCAAGAGCGCCCGCGAATTCCTGAAACGTATCGATCCGGACAAGTACTATCTCGTCTACGGCGACGACTCCACCTGGGTGGAGGACGCTCCGACCAAGGGCAAGTTCTACGTCCGGCTCGAGCGCGGCGACAGCCACGTTCTCTGGGGCAATTACAAGACCCAGATCACCGGTACCAGTTTCATGGCGAGCAGCCGCGGCCTTTATGGCGCGAATGTCGTCATCAAGTCCGACGGGCAGACGAGCTACGGCGAGAAGAAGACCGAGATCACGGCCTACGGCGCGCTTCCCGACACCGTGCCGCAGACGGACGAGTTCCTGGGGACGGGCGGTTCGACCTACTTCCTGCGGCGCCAGGATATCCTGATCGGGTCCGAGACGGTCATCGTCGAGGTCCGTGACGACGTGAGCGGATGTGTCGTTGAAAGGAAGTACCTCGTCCAGGGCGAGGACTACACCTTCGACCACATCCAGGGCGTCATCATCCTCAAGCGTCCGCTCAGCTCCAGCACGCTCGGTCTCGGTCCGGTGCGCTCCGGCGCGCTCGGCGGAGAGAAGCAGTATCTGGTGGTGAGCTACGAATACATTCCGAGGGCCAGGGACACCAAGGACTACGCCTATGGCGGACGCGTGCAGCGATGGCTCGGCGACAGCGTTCGCGTCGGCATCACCGGCAACGCCGAACGTATCCAGCAGAGCAAGGGCAATGCCGTGGGCGCCGACATCCTGGTGAGACGCTCCCAGTCCACCTACGTGGAGGCCGAGGTGGCGCGCACGACCGGCGCGAACTCGGTGGTGGCAAGGTCCACGGACGGCGGCCTGACAATCACGGAAGGCAGCGGGACCACAGGGCGTTCCGCGCTCGGATGGCGGATCGGGGGACAGGTCGACATGGCCGACATCCGCCGGTTTGGTCTGGAGACCGGAAAGGTCGGCGGCTATTACGAAAAGAAGCAGGATGGCTTTGCCTCACTGAGCGAACGCCTCAATGCCAGCAAGCGCGTATGGGGTGCGCACGCGGCCCTGCCGGTCACGGCCTCGCTGGATGTCGGCGGATCGCTGGATGACCTGAAAGACGGCAACGGGCAGCGCCGGCGCGACACCAAGGTCACCTCGAGCTGGGAGATGACGCCGCAGTGGAAGATCACCGCCGGCGTAACCCACACGAACATCCATTCGCCGACGGCCATCGCCGCCGGCAAGTCCGGCTATGACGGCAACCGCATCGACGTGGGCCTGCGGCTCGATTTCATCCAGAGCGAGGACTACACCTACTACGTTTTCGGCCAGCACACGCTGGTGCGCAAGAACGACATCGGCAAGAACGACCGGGGAGGCATTGGCGCCGAGATCCGGTTGACCGAAAAACTGACCGCAGAAGGCGAGGTCTCATACGGGCGGACCGGTATCGGCGCTCTGGCCGGCTTGAACTACCATGCGACCGCCGACGATCACTATTATATCGGCTATCGCCTGGATCCGGACCGGGCCTACGACATAAGCCGCAGCGACCTGCTGGAGGGCAGGGATCTCGGCAGCCTCGTGGGCGGTGTCCGCAAGCGTATCGACGAGGTGACCACGGCATACGCGGAATCCAACTTCGACATCTTTGGCCGAAAGCGGTCGCTGGCCCAGACCTACGGGGTCGTCTACACGCCGAACGCCCTCTGGAGCTTTGATGCCGGCGCAGAGGTCGGCCGGATCCGCGACGATCGGATCAACCCGGCAACCAACCTCGAGTATGCCGATTTCGACCGTTACGCGGGATCATTCGCGGTGGCCTACAACGACGAGGAAGCAGGCCTTTCCGCACGGACCCGCGCGGAGGCCCGAATGGAGCGGTCGGACGACAACACCCGCAACGTCAATACCTATGCGCTGTCCACATCGGCGGCCTGGCAGCATGACGAAAGCGGGCGGCTGCTGGTCAGCGGCGACGCCGTACTGTCACAAAGCGAGGCGGGTGCCTATTACAACGGCGATTACATCGAGGGCTCCATCGGATACGCCTATCGTCCTGTGACCCACGACCGCCTCAATGCCCTGTTCCGGTACACGTTCCTTTACGATCTGCCGACGCTCGGGCAGGTGCCGGCAGCTTCCTCGGCTGCAGCCGGACCGATGCAGCGCAGCCACATCGTGTCTGCGGACGTGAACTACGACCTGCTGCCGTGGCTGACCGTGGGCGGCAAGTATGGCGCGCGTATCGGCGAGGTGGCCGTCCGCAACGACAGCACCAAGACGATCGGCGCCTGGCAGCAGTCGTCCGCCCACCTGGGCGTGGTACGCGCCGACCTGCACGTGGTGAAGAACTGGGATGCCCTGCTGGAGGCCCGCGCCTTCTTCACCCCCGCGGTAAAATCCGTGGACTACGGTCTGCTCGCGGCGCTGTATCGGTACATCGGCAACAACTTCAAGGTTGGCGCCGGGTACAATTTCGGCCGGTTCTCGGATGACCTGAGAGACCTGACGCTGCACGACAAGGGGCCGTTCCTCAACATTGTCGGCAAGTTCTGACGGGAAGGAACCGCGCCAGTTGCGTCAGGGGGGAAGCGGAGACGGCGCGGACAGTCGGGCGGCGAGCCAGTCCAAGGCACAGCCTCCCGCTCGAAGGCGATCGCATGGTGCGATTGGCAGAGGGGAATGCCCCAGCCCGGCTTGCCAACCATCCATCAATCTCTTACCCCACTGGGGACAGGAGATTGATGGATGTTGTCACGGCTCGTCATTGCGGCCGCCACCGCAGCCACCGTCTGCACGACCGGAGCCGTTGCGGCGGAGTGGGAACCGATCGAAAAGATCGAGACTTACGCGATCCGCGGCACCTCCGGCATCGGGCTCTACCGTTCCATAGGCGAAAACGGTCCCGGCACGGGCAAGGGACGGGCGATCGCCATTACCGACTTCAGCCTGAAATGGTCGCGGGATTACCGGCCAAGGGATGGCGGCTGCGTGCTCGCTGCCGCGCGTCCGCACCTGACCATCGTCTACCGGTTGCCGCGCCCCGCGAATAAGCTGCCCGAGGACGTTCAGGCGCTTTGGGACACGTTCATCCGCGGCGTCGAGGCCCATGAGCGGGTGCATGGACGCATGATCATCGAGACAGTGAAGAAGATCGAGGCGGCCACCGTCGGCACCTTTGTGCCGGACGATCCGGGCTGCCGCAAGGTGCGCAAGGAGGTGGAGCGCCGCACCGTTCCAATTGTCGAGGAGCAACGGCGTCAAAGCCGTGCCTTCGACCGCGAAGAGCTGAGCGACGGCGGCAACGTGCACAAGCTCGTGCTCGGCCTTGTCAACGGCCTGGCTGCAAGTACGGAACCCCTGCCTTAGGACGGTTCAGGCTCTTGCAAGAGAGCAGAGCCGGGTCAGCTCACCGTTTCCGGGAAACTCGAATGGGTCGCCGATTCCACGTCGCCGGACCGGGAACCGGACACTCGCCATCCGGAAGTGTCGACTGCGGCTGTCCGGTGCGTACCCTGTTGGTCGGGAACCGTGCCGGTCCGCTTCCCGCCCGTGGTTCGCCCTTTCGAGCCCAGGTTGTAAATAAACGAGCGGATAAGCTTGTAGGCCTGGATGACATTGCCCCAAAGCGACCGGAGCACGTTTCTGCGCTCGCGGCGCGTCTGCCGTTCCTGCTCCAGCAGCGAGCCGCCAAGCTCATGGCTGATCTCGGTCACGAGGTTTGGAGAAACGGACCAAACCGTCAGGTCGAGTTCCCAAGGCCAGGAGAAATCATCGTCGACGGCGCGGAAGAAGCGTTTCCTGCGGAGAAGTTGCCGGGCCGCCTTCCTGCTGATCAGATAGGCCACCGCTCCCGACGCGGCATACTTGTACCGCACGACGGTGGTGCCGTCCAGCTGGCGGCATTCGATCACGCGCTTGGGCCTGAAGTCGAAGAACTTCAGGATATCCCAGACATGCGCGTGGTTCAGGGCGTCGCGGATCGCCTCCTTCATGCGGCCGGCGTCGGTCACGCAGAAGTCGTCTTCCAGCACAAGGGCATGGGAGTGCCCGGAGGAGAGGAACTCACGCCAGACCTTCCGGTGGCCGCAGTAGACGGCAATCTCACCTTCGGTCAGGGAGCGCTTGCTTCTCAGAAGATTCATCCAATGGTTGTACTCGGCGCGGATGCCGGGATCCGATTTTAGATAGCCGGCTACAAATATTTCCTGTAAACCAAGTTCCCGAAGCTGGCGCGTTGCGTTCAACCTGCGCGCACCGCCTTCGGAATCGATGGTCAGGATGTAGCACGGAATTTCCACGGTTCCCCGCCGCACTTGCCAGTTCCTGGGATGGACGAATATATAATATAGGTGCGTCTATCACACTAAGCAATAATAAGCAGCCGGAAAAATGAAGATTCCCAAAAGGCTTGGCCACATATGGATTGGCCCGAAACGTCCTCCGCAGGAGTGGATGCAGACCTGGATCGACAGGCATCCGGACTGGCATTACACGCTTTACGGGAACGAATATCTGGCCTCCCACAATTTTCAGACCAAGCCCCAGATGGAGGAATATTTGAGGCGGGGGTGGTATGCCGGGGTCGCCGACTTGCTGCGCTACGAGATACTGTATCGCGAAGGCGGTTTCCTGGCTGAAGCCGACAGTTTATGCCTGCATCCAATAGACGAGCTGCTGGGCGACGGGAAGGAATTGTACACCGTATACGAAAACGAGTTCGTGCGTGGCAAGCTGGTTTCGCCCATCGTGGCGGCCGCACCCGGGCATCCCTTCCTCAAGGAACTGATCGAACGGCTCTCAAGAATTCCTCCGGCCGATCTCGACCGCCCTTGGAAGCAAACCGGCAATCTCTTTGTTGCCCAGCTGATCGAGGAACTGAAACCGGACATAACGATCTGGCCCTCCTACACACTGATCCCCGAGCACTATACCGGACTGCGTTACGAGGGGCCCGGCAAGATCTACGCGCGGCAGATGTTCGGGGAGACCAACAATGCCTATGAGTACGTTTCCATTATGGACTGGTTGTGCGCTCTCAGGCAGAAGCTATATGCGTTGCGTGTGCGCAAACATTTGCGCAAGCTCAGGCGGCAACGAGGCTGACGGAAGCTTGGGCAGGGGGCGAGGGGCGCCCCGGTGGCACGCAATCAGCTCGGTCCTTTCACGGATGCACAGCGGTACACCCCCGTGCGCCCACAGGGGCCGGGCAAGGAAGGGGCCTTTTCCCGAGGCCCCGTCCGCTGAACACTTACTGCATCAGGCGTGCAGCCAGGGCTGCGCACTGAACCCGGATTTCCGGGATGGCGTCGATCTCGAAGAAGCGGCTGCGCGTCAGCGGCCCCAGGGCGAAGAGGCTGTCCGACGGCTGTCCGTCGCGTCCGATCAGTCGGCAGTCCTGCGTGACATGGAGGCTCAGGTTCAGCGGGTCGGCGCGGGCAATGCCCGCGTCCACCAGCTGGCGCAGGAGTGGATTGGTGGTCTTTTCCACGTTGCGGATGATGCCGGTACAGTCATAGACGCGCGCGACGCGCAGGGTCTCCACCATATCGGAGCCGCGCGGGCGGATGCGGACCCGGGTGGCGTCGCCCTCGCGTGCCATGTCCTGCACCTTTGCCGCGCGTACAGTCAGGCGGCCGGCCTCGATGGCATGGCACACGCGGTCGTAGATCTCCGGCGCCATGCGGTGGCGGTGGGTGTCCCACCAGGCTTTTCCATGGCGCAGGAACGGGCGGCGCTGCTCGTCGGTCCAGCTCTGCCAGATGCGCTGGTTGAAAGGCCGCAGGCCATCGACGACGTCGCGCCAGTTGCCGCCTGCTTCGACACGCTTGCGGACTTGACTGCGCAGCCAGCTCAGAAAGCGGGAGGGCGGTTGCCCGAAGGGCAGATCGTTCTCGGCGAAGGGAATGGGCGAAGGCAGTTCATGCCGCTGCGGCAGCAGACCCCGGCGCGAAACCGCCGTGACATGCCCTCGGTGGCCGCGCGCTTCGAGCATCAGCAGTGCATCGACCATGCTGAGCCCTGTGCCCAGGATCAGCACCGGCGCGTCCGGATCAAGCGGTGTGTCGCCCGCGCCGTTCAGGCGGAAGGTAATGCGGTCGGATCGCTCAGGCTCCAGGTCATGCCCAATGGCGAGCACCGCCGTCCCAGTCTCGATCGAGCCACCGGAGGCAAGCTCTATTCTGGCGTCGCCGGACGGCAGGGGTTCGATCGCTACCGCCTCGTCGCGCAGGATATCCAGGCGGCCGGGGCTCTGCGCGGCAGCCTCGTCCAGAAGATCATTGAGATAGTCGCCATAGGTGGCCCGCGGCGCGAAGTAGAAGGGCGTGTCAGGGGCGGCCAGGCCCTTCGCCACGAGCCAGCGTAGGAAATGGTCGGGATCGTCCGGCAGGGCGCTCATGTTCTGGGCGCGAACGTTCAGCACATGGTCGAGCAGGGTCGTGGAGTAGGCGAGACCACGGGCGATGCGCTCGCCCTTCTCGATGAGCACGATGCGGCGGTCGCCCGGTACCTTCAGCAGGTGTGCGGCCAGAATGACGCCCGACGCTCCTCCGCCGATGATCGCAATCATGCCGGACGCCCGCTGCTGCCGCGAGAAACGGAAGGATGGAGCAGAGGCAGGGCACGCATGAAAAATTCTTCCCTCAGTATGGCAACAAACGGAATCTGATAGGCTGCCGGACGGCGCCAATGAGAATTCCGTTTCCTCTTAGCGGGAAATGCAAGTGCGTTGCGTGCCTCCGTCACAGGCGCGGACTGCGCCTGTCACATCCGCCAGACGCCGACCCGCGTGTCTTCGATGGGAGCATTAAGGCTTGCGCTGAGGGAGAGCGCAAGTGTCTCACGCGTTTTTGCTGGGTCGATGATACCGTCATCCCAGAGCCGCGCCGAGGCGTAGAGCGGCTGGCCCTCGCTTTCGTACTTCTCCAGGATGGGCCCGCGGAAAGCCGCCTCTTCCTCCGCGCTCCAGGTCAGTCCCTTGCGTTCCAGGCTCTCGCGCTTGACGATCGACAGGACCGTGGCCGCCTGCTCGCCGCCCATCACCGAGATGTGCGAGTTGGGCCAGGTCCAAAGGAAGCGCGGCGAGAAGGCGCGGCCGCACATGCCGTAGTTGCCCGCGCCGAAGGAGCCGCCGATGATCGCCGTGATCTTCGGCACGCGGGCGGTGGCGACCGCCGTCACCAGCTTGGCGCCATCCTTGGCGATCCCGCCCGCCTCGTACTTACGGCCGACCATGAACCCGGTGATGTTCTGCAGGAAGACGAGCGGAATCTTCCGCTGGCAGCACAGTTCGATGAAATGCGCTCCCTTGAGCGCGGACTCTGAAAAGAGCACGCCGTTGTTGGCGAGGATACCGACGGGAAAGCCATGCAGAAGGGCAAAGCCTGTCACCAGCGTGGTGCCATAGTTCTGTTTGAATTCGTCGAACTCGGAGCCGTCCACGATGCGGGCGATGACTTCTCGCGCGTCATAGGTCTGGCGCGGATCGGCGGGGACGATGCCATAAATCTCCTGCGGGTCGTAGAGCGGCCGCTCGGGCTTGCGTACAGCCAGCGGCACGCACTTCCTCCGGTTGAGGTTGCGCACGATCTGGCGGACGATCGACAGCGCGTGAAGATCGTCCAGCGCGTAATGGTCCGCCACTCCGGATTCGCGCGTGTGTAGGTCGGCCCCGCCGAGCTCCTCGGCGGTCACCACCTCGCCGGTGGCAGCCTTCACGAGAGGCGGGCCTCCGAGAAAGATCGTCCCCTGGTTGCGGACGATCACGGTCTCGTCGCTCATTGCCGGCACGTAGGCGCCGCCGGCGGTGCAGGAGCCCATCACGCAGGCGATTTGCGGGATGCCGCGGGCGGACATGTTCGCCTGATTGTAGAAGATGCGGCCGAAGTGATCCCTGTCGGGGAAGACCTCGTCCTGGTTCGGCAGGTTGGCCCCGCCGGAATCCACCAGATAGATGCAGGGCAGGTTGTTCTCGAGCGCGATTTCCTGGGCGCGCAGATGCTTCTTGACCGTGAGCGGATAGTAGGTGCCGCCCTTTACCGTCGCGTCGTTCAAGACAATCATGCACTCGACGCCTTCGACGCGGCCAATGCCCGCGATCAAGCCTGCAGACGGCACCTCGTTGTCGTAAAGGTTCCAGGCTGCGAACTGTCCGATCTCCAGAAAGGGAGAGCCGACGTCGAGCAGGGTGGCAAGGCGCTCGCGGGGAAGCAGCTTGCCACGCGAGATATGACGCTCCCGCGCTTCCTCCGGTCCGCCAGCCGATACCCAGGCGGCCTTGTCCGCAATGTCGGTGACAAGCGCCTGCATGCGCG
This sequence comes from Chelativorans composti, assembly GCF_039541695.1. Taxonomy (NCBI): domain Bacteria; kingdom Pseudomonadati; phylum Pseudomonadota; class Alphaproteobacteria; order Hyphomicrobiales; family Phyllobacteriaceae; genus Chelativorans; species Chelativorans composti. Next base: position 99,199 of record NZ_BAABGS010000008.1, read on the forward strand.
CCGCGTTTTCGCGAAAGGCAGGAGAGGTCGGGGAAATCTGGGATCTAATGACGGGCATATACACTCACCGGATCACAAGGGTGCGTTGAAAAGAGGGTCCCCACGGATGACCATAGCGCGCAGGCGCGCCGAACGAAACCGGACAGGAACCAGCGCGCAGTGAGCGGGTAGCCTGTGCCCGGAAAGATGGTATGCGGCTCGGGGATGGCTCCGTCGCGTGCCATGCCCTAGCGCACCCCCACGATCTCACGGCCGATCAGCCAGCGGCGGATCTCGCTTGTACCGGCGCCGATCTCGTAGAGCTTGGCGTCGCGCAGGAGGCGCCCGGCCGGGTACTCATTGGTATAACCGTTGCCGCCCAGAAGCTGGATGGCGTCCAGCGCCACCTGCGTCGCCCGTTCCGCGGCATAAAGAATGCAGCCCGCCGCGTCCTTGCGGGTGGTCTGGCCGCGGTCGCAGGCGGCGGCCACGGAATAACTGTAGGCGCGGGCTGAGTTCATGGCCACATACATGTCGGCGATCTTGGCCTGCACCAGCTGGTTGGCGCCGATCGGCGCCCCGAATTGCTTGCGCTCGCGCACATAGGGCACGACCAGGTCGAGACAGGCAGCCATGATGCCGAGCGGTCCACCGGAGAGCACCACGCGCTCGTAATCCAGGCCGGACATCAGTACTTCCACTCCTCGCCCTTCTTCGCCCAACACGTTCTCGCGCGGAACTTCCACATTGCTGAAGACCAGCTCGCCCGTGTTCGATCCGCGCATGCCCAGCTTGTCGAGCTTCTGGGCAACGGAGAAGCCTTCCATGGCCTTTTCGATGAGGAAGGCCGTGATGCCCCGGCTTCCTGCCTCGGGATCCGTTTTTGCGTAGACCACCAGCACGTCGGCGTCAGGGCCGTTGGTGACCCACATCTTCGAGCCGTTGAGGATGTAGCGGTCTCCGTCCTTCGTGGCGCGTAGCTGCATGGAGACAACGTCCGACCCCGCCCCCGTCTCCGACATGGCCAGAGCTCCAACCAGGGTGCCCGCGCAAAGGCCGGGCAGGTAGCGCCGTTTTTGTTCCTCGGTTCCCCAGCGGCGGATCTGATTCACGCACAAGTTGGAGTGGGCGCCATAGGAGAGGCCGACCGAAGCAGAGGCACGGCTGATTTCCTCCATGGCCACGACATGGGCGAGATAGGTGAGACCCGAGCCGCCATATTCCGGTTCCACCGTGATCCCCAGCAGGCCCATGTGGCCCAGCTCCTTCCAGAGGAAAGAGGCAAAATCGTTGTTCCGGTCAATCTCCGCCGCCAGTGGAGCTATTCGCTCGGATGCAAAGCGGTAAACGGCCTCGCGAAGGCTGTCGATGTCTTCTCCAAGTCCGAAATCCATGGTTTCAGCAAACATGATCGGCCTCCCAACCGCAAGCGCGCAGAAGACAGCCTTTCCTCCATGGTTTCAGGCTGAAGCATCGCGCCTGTACTAAACATCAAAGCAGATGCGGCAACATACTGCACCATCACTGTTAGCTTGGATGTGGACAAATCTAAGTTTGCAAGGCAAACAATAACATAGCTGCTATAATCTTGCCTCAATCTGTGAGCAGGTGTAGTAATTCGCTTGACTTATCCCCCATACCTCTTGGAATCGTTAACGAGCGCGGCGAGTCGCGCGTCCTAACGGGGAAGGCGGTTTCATGAGTGAGCAAACGGCGAGGTCGAGCAGTTCTGGGGGGCTCGATTCTTTCTTCAAGCTGACAGAAAACGGAACGTCGGTCCGCACCGAGGTGCTGGCTGGCCTCACGACGTTCCTGACGATGGCCTACATCATCTTCGTCAATCCCAGCATTCTTTCCACCACCGGCATGGATCGCGGCGCCGTGTTCGTCGCCACCTGTCTTGCCGCGGCGCTGGGCTCGGCCATCATGGCCTTCGTGCCCCGCTGGCCGATCGGCATGGCGCCGGGCATGGGCCTGAATGCATTCTTCGCATTTACGGTCGTCGGCGCCATGGGCTTCACCTGGCAGCAGGCGCTGGGCGCCGTTTTCATTTCCGGCGTGATCTTCCTGATCCTGACGGTGACGGGCGTTCGCAGCTGGCTGATCGATGGTATTCCGAAGTCGATGCGCAGCGCCATTGCAGCGGGTATCGGCCTCTTCCTTGCAATCATCGCGCTGGAGAGCTCGAAGATCGTTGTCGACAATCCGGCAACGCTGGTGGGTCTCGGTGACGTGACGGCTCCCGAGCCGCTGCTGGCGATCCTCGGCTTCCTGATCATCGCCGCGCTCGACGCGATGAAGGTTCGCGGCGCCATCCTGCTCGGCATCCTGATCATCACCGTCATTTCGATGGTTCTCGGCATCAGCACCTTCGGCGGTATCGTCGACACGCCGCCGTCCATCGCGCCGACGTTCCTGCAGCTCGACATCGCCGGCGCCCTGCACATGGGCCTGCTGCACGTCATCCTCGTGCTGGTGCTGGTCGAGGTGTTCGACGCCACCGGTACGCTGATCGGCGTGGCCAAGCGCGCCAACCTGCTGCCGGAAGGCAAGCCGAACCGTCTCGGCCGGGCCCTGCTGGCCGATTCCACGGCCATCATCGCCGGCTCGCTGCTCGGCACGTCCAGCACCACGGCCTATGTTGAAAGCGCCTCGGGCGTGCAGGCCGGCGGCCGCACGGGCCTCACCGCGCTCGTCATCGCCGTGCTGTTCCTGGCCGCGCTGTTCTTCGCGCCGCTCGCCGGCTCCGTGCCCGCGCACGCGACCGCTCCGGCACTGCTCTACGTGGCGTGCCTGATGATGCGCGAGCTGCTCGAGATCGAGTGGGGCGACATCACCGAGACGGCTCCGGCCGCTCTGACGGCGCTGATGATGCCGCTCACCTACTCGATCGCCAATGGCCTTGCCTTCGGTTTCATCAGCTACGCTGTCGTGAAGACGCTGACCGGCCGCTTCCGCGAGGTGCATCCGGCCACCTGGCTCGTCGCGGTGCTGTTCGTCATCCGCTTCGTGATGGTTGGCGGCGAATAGCCGGCCTCAAGGCTCGAAACGAAATGGCCTGGCTGCCTGGCAGCCGGGCTTTTCTTTTGTACGCGCCGCAGTTCGGGAGATCCCGGGAGACGCCCACGCGTTGTCACACCCCGAAAGAGCGCGTGCTGGATCCCGAAAGAGCGCGCCTCTCACCCCTCCCGTGCCGCCTTGAGCGCCTCGGGAAGAGCCTCAGCAAACAGGTCAAGGGCACTGTCCGGGCCGACGCTCACGCGGATGTACTGGTCCTGACCGGCAGCCATGGGCTTGCGCACGAAGACGTCGCGCTTGCCGAGCTCCTGCAGCACCCGCAGGGCAAAGGCCCCGTCGGCTCCGCAATCGACGGCGACGAAGTTTGTGGCCGAGGGCAGGGCGGTCAGGCCATTGGCGGCGGCGATGCGACCGATGCGCTCGCGCCCGGCGGCGACCCGCGCGACCGTGTCTCGCAGATATTCCTGATCCTCCAGGGCGGCGAGTGCCGCGATCTGCGTCAGGCGCGTGATGCCGAAATGATTGCGTATCCTGTCGAAGGGCTCGATGGCCGCGGCGTGGCCGAACACATAGCCGCAGCGCATGCCGGCAAGTCCATAGGCCTTGGAGAAGGTGCGCAGGCGCAGCACGTTCGGGCGGTTCACGTCGATTGGCGGTACCGAATCGGCCGGCGCGAATTCGCAATAGGCTTCATCCAGGATCAGCATCGTCGTTTCCGGCAGCGCCTCGATGAAAGCTGAAATACTGCCCGCGTCCCACCAGGAGGCCATCGGGTTGTCCGGATTGGCGAGATAGACCAGCGGCGCGTTCTCGCGGCGGACCGCATCCAGCAGGCCCTCAAGGTTCTCGCGGTAGCCGTCGTAGGGCACCGGCACCAGCCTGCCGCCGAAGCCGGTGACATGGAAGTTGAAGGTCGGATAGCCGCCCAGCGAAACAACCACCGGCGTGCCGGGCTCCATGTACTGGCGCACGATCAGGCCAAGAAGGGCATCCACGCCTTCTCCGGCGGCGACATTCTCGAAAGCAACACCGAGATGCCGGGCGATGGCCGTCTTGAGCTCGTGGTTCTCGGGGTCGCCATACATCCAGACATCCGGGGCAGCGTTGCGCATCGCCTCGACCACGCGCGCAGAGGGGCCGAAGCCATTCTCGTTGGCGCCAAGCCGAGCCCGGAACGGAAGACCTCCGCGTCTCCGCTCAAGAGCTTCAGGCCCGACGAAGGGCACGGTTGCCGGGAGGGATTCAATCAGTGGTGTAAGACTTGGACGCTTGGACATGCCGTCCCTCCTTCCATAAGCAATCAACCTCTCTGTCCCCCGGGGACGGAGGCTGTCTTATATTAGCCCATGTTATTACAGCTGGTTAAGGCAGTGCCGCGCACGGCATTTTGATACAGACCGAGGCTGTCCACACACCTGCGGAAAACAGGGCAGGGCGGGACGGAATTAGCCGCAGACACCCGTTGCGAAGATCGGAAGGAAGTGCGGCGGTTGGCAGCGGCCACCTTTGGCCACGCCCGCGCCGCCCCGACGGCTTGTCGGTCCAAGACGAGGGGATCCGCCCGTAAGTCGAATGACCCGACGCTCGCAAGGCAAGGCCGCGCTCGTGGTTCGCCAGGATGTTGCGCCACCTCCCGGCAGCCAGTGCTCTCGCTCGTACAGCCCGCGCATTGCCTCGCGTCTTCGCAGGTTTGCGCTCGTAGTCCCGCCGAAGCACGATCATCTGTACCGGCGATCATCCAGACAGCCGGACGCCGTCGGAATGAGACAGGGCAGCCTGCTACCGCCCTGCCATCTATCTTGGTGCCGTTACCCGGCTTTTCGCCTGCGCGGCTTCCGTTCCAGAACGTCCACGCACGGATCCAGGTCGTTGGTGGCGAGATGCGCGCAACGCATCGTCATGGTCAGGGTCTGGTGCCCCAGCCACATCTGCACGCGGCGCAGGTCTATTCCACCTTGGACCAGACGCGAGGCGCAGGTGTGGCGCAGGGCGTGAGGCACGAGCTGGTCGTCGTCGCCCATGCCGACTTCCATCTTCGCCTCATTCCAGATGGCGCGGAACGACGCCTGTCGCAGCATGGCGAAGGGACCTTCGTATCCGTTCTTCGGTATCTTCACGACCGAGAGCGCGCGCTTGGTCAGGGGAACAGTGCGGCTGCGTGCCGACTTGGTGATCCAGAAGCTCGCGCGGCCGCCCTGGACGTCGTTCCAGGTGAGATTCAGCGCTTCACCCAGCCGGCACCCCGTGTCGACCAGGAATATGGAAAGCCGCCAGGCGTCTTCACTGCGCTTCCGGATCGCCGCAAACAACCGTTCTTCCTCGTCGTGGTCGAGGAAGCGAATTCTGCCCGCCGGCTCCTTCTGCCTGCGGAATTCCGGCAGGCTGTGAATCGTTCCCATCTTGTAGGCCTTGCGCAACAGCTTGCTTAACGCGGCCATCTTACGGTTGATAGTTGCGTTGCTGTTTCCTCGCGCGCGGAGCTTGCCGATCAGTTCGTCAAGCATGTCCTGGGTAAACGCGCTGAAACGCCGGCCCATGAGCAGCTCATCGAGTTCGCCTATGAAGAAGGTTACGTTGTACTTGTGCTTGCCCGGTTCCCAGAGAATATCTCCGTACTTCTCGAAGAGCTCCCGCAGGCTGTACTCCGAGACAATACGTAGCTCCGGGCTGCCGTAGCTCACCGAATACCGGTTCAGCACATGCGCAGGCCAAGTGTCCGGTCCTGCAACCGGTTCAATTCCGTGTGTCATGCGTGGCCTCGTAGCGAAACCGATCGCTCGGTTACACCGTGACCCGCCCAGCGACGACCTGAATGCAGGAACTTTCGCCTGACAGGCCCATCCAGCCCGTCAGATTACCTGCGCTTGGCAACCTTCTGTCATGCGACAGACGTCCGTCGCCCCCCATCACGAGAAGCATGACTACCCCCCCCCCATCTGCTTTTCTTGTCCCCGCGCGAATTAAGAGGGTAGCCATGCAACAAATCAACCCCCGGCGGCTGAAGCCGCCGGAGGTCTGTTGATAAACGGTTTAGAAGTTGCGCTGCAGACGGAGGAAACCGCCCCAGTGGTTGGCGTCGCTGCTGTAGCTGTCGCCGTCGTAGTAGTTGACGGCCAGCTTGGTCGCGAAGCCCTTCACGACTTCGTAGTCGACGACGCCACCGATAGCCCAGTCGTTGTTGTTGGTGCCGTACTGCTTGCCGAAGTACTCACCACCAAAGCCGACGGCCAGCTTGTTGGTGACCTTGTACTTCAGGTGAGCGCCAGCGGCCCACTTGTAGTCGCCACCCGGAGCGTAGCGGTTGGCGCCCGAAGCGTAGGCAGCGGCAACCTGGAGCGTGAGCGGATCAGCCAGCTTGAACTCGCCGATAGCCTTGGCGTTCCACTTCTTGTCGTCGGCGTCATAGCCACCCCAGACGTTGACAGAACCCCAGCCCTGGGAAATGCCGAGCTTGCCGACCACGTTGACGCGGTAGTTGGTGTTCTCGCCAGCCTTTTCCACGCCGAGGGCCAGGTTTACGCCATTGCCGAAGGCGAAGTTGTGACCGACCGTGTGGATCTCGTCGGAGAAGCCCCAGTCGTCGTACTCACCAGCCAGATCGCCATCCCAGAGGGTGACCTTGTTACCGAAATACAAACCGCCCAGCTCAATGAAAGCCTGGCGGACACGCACCGAACCGGTGTAACCCGGGGTGTTGCTGGTGTCGCGCTGGAACCACAGCTCCGCATAGCCGCGCAGCGTGCCGTACTCGGTCTCCGAACGGGCGTCGAAGTTGATGTTCGCGCGGGCACGCTTCTTCCAGCCGTTGTCTCCCTCATCCATGTTGATCTGGTAACGGACGTAGCCGCCGATCTTGAGGCAGGTCTCGGTGCCCGGAATGTAGAAGAAGCCAGCGCCATAGACGTCGCAAACGCGGACGTACTCCATGGGCTCCGGCTCCGGAACGAAGATTGCGTCAGCAGCCTGAGCGCCGGTGAAGCTCACCGAGGCGACCGCGGAGCCAAGAAGAAGAAGGCTCTTGATGTTCATAATTCTGACCTCCAGTCAGAATTCACCAATGAATTATTTGAAATCAAATAGTTATGCCAGATTCATACGCATTTCTGGCCCCAACAGGGGTTGATCGGCCCCCACGGACGGGTCCAATTTGATTGTTAGTGCAATGATGGTCGTGGCGCCAGCGTGGGCGGCATCGCTGGTTGGGGTTGCAGGGCCGCCCGCGCGAATGCCGGGATGAAGACCTCCGGCGCCGGCGGCTTGTAGCCGAGCGATCCATGCGGACGCACGGTTTTGTAATGCCGACGCCAGCTTTCCACGATGATCCTGGCCTCTTTGAGCGTGTAGAAGATCTCGCCGTCGAGGAGTTCGTCGCGCAGGCGAGCATTGAAGCTCTCGATGTAGCCATTCTCCCATGGGCTTCCGGGTGCGATGTAGGCAGGGTCGCAGGGGTGACGTCCGTTGAAATCGCCATCATCGATGGCTCCAGCGAAAGGCGCGATCGCCGGAGTGGCATCTTTGCGCTTGATGAGATCGGTGAACTGATCGGCGTGCCCGATGCTGGAGAAGCGCTGCTGGAGCTTCGGGCAAATTTTGCCTGCCGTGTTCAGGAGGAGATCCGGGCGGCCTGTCTCCGTGCGATCGGCGACGTCGATGTTCGCGGCAGCTTTGGGGCTGACGACGAACACGGCACCGACGATGTCGCTCTCGACGACGAGATCACGTCAGGGGAGGGGTCTGAACATGCGGTCGCTGGTGTTGACGACAAAGGTGCGCACCGCGCCTTGGCAGATGACGTTGAGACTGTATTGACCGGGAAACGCAGCGGAACTCGTTGCGGCGGAGGCAGCGGGATAGATGTGCGGTCGGAACAGCGGCCGATCCTCGTTGGATTTGCACGCGGCGAAGTCCCTTAACACCGTCTCAGCAACCAGCCTCAACCTCAAATCTCGACCATCACACCATGCGTGCTCGCCGCGCCACAGGAGCTTTTTGCCATGAACGACAGGATCATCCCATTCCCGCAGATGCCTCAGTCAGCGCAGCAGCCACCTCGGGAGGCTTTCCTCGGTCCAAGCCGCAGCGCTGCCCATCATGTGCCCGCTATTCATCCAGCAGCAGGGATGAACCATGCAGAGGATACCGCCCCTGGCTCTTTCGCCGATAGCCCGATCGCGGCGGTGCTTGATGCAGCTGGGCACACCAGGGCCTGCATCACCCGCATCCGTTCTGGTCTCAGCATCTCATGCTCCTGCGAAACCGCCCCGGAGCCGTCTGACGTCGCAGCGCGGGCGGTTGGACTGGCGATCAGATATGCCGGCATCTCGGCGGCCCGTCAGGTGCCGATTCCTCCTCGTGTCATTACCGAGCTGGTCGAGCAGGTCGATGCAGGAAATGCTGCCGCGGTCCTGGTGTGGAGGTGGTTGGTACAGCGCGGGCAGATTCCTGAAAGCTGCACGGCACGTCCCCAACTGCGCATCGCCTGTACGCCGTCGTGACGTCAGAATGGAAGAAGCCCTGCCTCTTCCTTTTTGGATTCCATCGAATAGCTCCGACTTAGATTTCTCTGCGACGGCTCGCCGAGAAGACAGCGACCGCCCTTCCTGAGCTGATGGCCAACGCCTTTGCGCTGCTCGAGATGGTACTTGCTTCGCTCGAACCACATCGCCGTGGCAAGACGGTTGTGGTCAGCGAGATCCAGCGGCCGTTGATCCACCCCGCCCGGATGGTCCAGCAGCAGCTTGAGTGGCTGACATGGGTGGCAGTGCCGGCACCCAAGGGATTTCATCCGCACGCGATCCACCACAGGCCGATCGTCAAGGGCGACCGTTGGGACGAGCTGCATGCGACCCTCTACAAGCTCGGCTCTGTGGAACAGTGGCCACGTGCGGCGGAGGTGGGCGCGTGGCTGAACGACAGCGTGGTCCCGCAACTTGCCTGGCTTCTTGGAGATCGTGCCGACAAGGCTTTTGCAGCAGTCGAAAAGTTCGATGCGGCTGCGGCAGCTGAACGGAAGAAGGCTGCCGATGAGAAGACGGCGGCCAGGCTCGCGCGCAAGAAGGCGAAGCTCGAGCAGGAACGCGTAGCAGGGGAAGCTGTATCGTCGCTTCCTGACGACCTGTCGGACAGAGACGTCGCATAGCGGCGTCCGCAGTCTGCCAGCTCGTGACCTGCTGTCATGGAAACGCCCGGCCTCGTGCCGGGCGTTCCCATTTCGCCCGATATGCTACTTGCTTTCGCACTAGTCGAAATGTGACCTCGGGATGATGTCCCGAGAGGTGGTGTAGCTTATGCGATCGCCGTGCCTTCCGAACTGTGCCGGATCAGCTTGCCGCAGCGGGCAGGCTGATGAGCGGATCATCGCTCA